>NZ_DFOZ01000038.1:0-50483 GCF_002377005.1 Limnobacter sp. UBA3528
GGAGGCGTCCATATACGGCAAAAGTGCGGGCCGAGTCTCGGTGTCGGCATGAAGCCGACCGCTGCGAATCAACTCAAACGGGGCGGTTTTCTTGAAGTGCGCCCCAAGCAATCCCACTGCCGAGTTGGCTTAAAACCGCCGAGTCGGCTAAATAAACCAGCTGCTCAGCCCAACCGCCACGCATGGTACTTGCCCAACCACAGCAGCACCTTCTCAGGTGCATGCGCCCGTTTCCACTCACCCGCAGCGTACTTGTTGGCCTCGGCCAGTGTGGGATAAGTGTGAATGGTGCCCAGAATTTTGTTCAAACCCAAACCGTGTTTCATGGCCAAAACAAACTCGGCCAGCAAATCGCCTGCGTGCACACCTGCGATGGTCACACCCAGAATTTTGTCTTTGCCAGGCACAGTCAACACCTTCACCACACCATGGGCCTCGCTGTCGGCGATTGCGCGGTCCAGGTCGTCAATGCCATAGCGTGTTACCTCGTAGGCAACGCCTTGTTCTTTCGCATCCTGTTCATTCAAACCCACGCGGGCCACTTCAGGATCAGTAAAAGTGGTCCAGGGAATGACTGAATAATCGGCCTTGAATTTTTTAAGATGGCCAAACAGCGCATTCACAGAGGCATACCACGCTTGGTGCGCAGCCACATGCGTAAATTGATAGGGGCCCGCCACATCGCCTGCTGCAAAAATATTGGGGTACAGGGTTTCAAGGTATTCGTTGGTGACCACGGTGCGGTTGGTTTCAATACCCAATTTTTCAAGGCCATAACCGGTCAGGCGCGCTTTGCGACCCACTGCGCAAATCACATCGTCAAATTCAATTTCAACGGTGTTGCCTTGGTGTTCGGTGACCAAAACTTTTTGATCGCCTCTGCGCTCAAACCGAACGGCTTTGTGTTGGGTCAAAATATTCACGCCATCGGCGCGCATGCTGTCCATGGCCATGGCGGAAATCTCCGGGTCTTCGCGCACCATGATCCGATCGCCCAGTTCAACCTGGGTTACTTGTGAGCCCAAACGTGCAAAGGCCTGCGCCAGTTCGCTGCCAATTGGGCCACCACCCAGTACGACCAAACGTTTGGGCAGGTCGTCGCGTTTTGCGAATTCGTCCCACAAAGTGTCGCTGGTCAGGTAACCACTGGTTTCAATACCGGGCAAAGGCGGCACCACGGGCTGCGCGCCAGCGGCAATCACAATGCTGCGTGTGGTCAGGCGGCTGGTTTCGCCGCTGTTGTGTTTGATTTCAACGGTCCAGGGATCAACAATGGTTGCATAGCCCTGAATGACATCTACACCCAAGCCGGTGTAGCGTTCTACACTGTCGTGCGGCTCAATGGCTTTGATGATGTCATGCACTCGGGCCATCACCGCCTTGAAGCTGAAGCTGGGTGTGGCTACATGCAAACCATACTTGTCGGCGTGGCGCATTTGGTGGGCCAGCTTTGCACTTTTGATAATGGCCTTGGAAGGCACACAACCAAAGTTCAGGCAGTCGCCACCCATTTTGTGCGCTTCTACCAGCGTCACTTTGGCCTTCACAGCGGCTGCAATGTAGGAACTCACCAAGCCGGCAGCACCAGCACCAATGACCACCATATTGCGATCAAACTTAACCGGTTTGGTCCACTGGGCGTACACCTTGCGGGCCTTGATTTTGTCGGTCACTTTTTTCGCGATCAGCGGGAAAATTCCCAGCAACACGAATGAAAGAATCAGGCCTGGCGAAAGTATGCCGGCCAGGCTGTCAATTTTTGCAAGTTCGGTGCCCGCGTTCACGTACACCACGGTGCCTGCAAACATGCCAAGCTGGCTGACCCAGAAGAAGGTGAAGGCCTTCATGCTGGTCAAACCCATGAGCAAGTTGATCAGAAAAAACGGAAACACTGGCACCAGGCGCAGTGTGAACAGGTAAAAAGCGCCCTCTTTTTCGACGCCTTCATTGATCGCCTTTAAACGGTTGCCGAATTTGGCTTGCACAGAATCGCGCAGCAGGTAACGCGCACCAATGAAGGCGAGCGTGGCACCAATGGTGGAGGCAAACGACACCAAAATCAAACCTTGCAGCAAGCCAAACAAGGCGCCAGCGGCCAAGGTCATCACTGCGGCACCTGGAATTGAAAAGGCGGTAACGACGACATAGGCTGCAAAGAACACACCAGCAACCAGCCAAGGCGATTCGGTCTGGAATTCACGAAACTGCTCCAGACGGCTTTTCAGGCTGTCGAGTGTGAGCAAACTGTGAAGATCGAAGGCAAACACCGCCACAACAGCTGCAACGATAAGCAGCAGAACAATTTTTTTCATTTCAATTCCTTGGTTTTTCTACGCAGTGTGTTGCCAATAATGCATGGTCTGGGCAACTTGTACAGTTAGTTTCGGCGAGTCGTACAAAAAAGTTACCTCGATCTGGAAAGATAGTCGCGTTAATCTAGGTCAACACGATGACAAACGCCTTTCGACCATGAGCCAAACCATTCATTCAATTTTTGTCAGCCACGGCGCGCCCACCTTTGCACTGGAGCCCGGCTTGCCCGGTCAGGCCCTGGAAACCCTGGGGCAACGCCTGATTGCCCAAGGTACGCGCGCACTGATTGTGCTGAGTCCGCATTGGCGCAGCGCTCAACTGGCGGTGACCAGCCACGAAGCCCCTGTGATTGTTCACGATTTTTATGGTTTTCCCAAGCAGCTGTACGCGCTGAAGCCGGAAATTTGCGGGGCACCTGAACTGGCTTCGCAGTTGGCTGCGCACTTGGGCGAACAGCGCTTTGCAACAGCACTGCGCCCGCAGCAAGGTTTTGATCACGGGGCCTGGGTGCCTTACATTCACCTGTTTCCAAATGGTGGCCCACCCATGCTGCAACTCAGCATGCCTGTGGACTGGACTGGAGATACTGCATTGACAGTTGGTGCATTGGTCGGTGAATTTGCCCGCAAAAACAACGCTGTGGTGATGGGCAGTGGCAGCCTGACACACAACTTCGATGACATGGACATGCGTGCTGCCAAAACAGGCGATACTTCGCTGGCGGAAAACCTGCCTTATGTCCGCGAGTTCAATGCCTGGATTCAGGAACGTTTGCAGGCAGGAGACAGCAAGGCGATTGCGCGCGCGACGCTTGAAGCACCGCACTTTGCACGGGCTCACCCAGACGATGACCATTACCTGCCCCTGCCCTTCGCAATGGGTGCAGCAACCAAGCACTTCAAAGTGCATGTGCTACCCGAGGATATTCGCTACAAAGCCTTGTCGATGCAAAGCTTTGCCTTTGCTGAATAAGGCGTCGTTTATTTCAAGAAAGTTGCGTGGCGCTGCAGTTGATGGTTTCGGGCAGCACGCCGTCTTGCAAGGCTTTTTTCAGCGACTCAACGCCCCGGCTCCACAAGGGCACTTGTGCAGGCTGACCTTGAACGGTGGGCACGGTGAGTGGATCTTGCGCCGCTTCTGTGTGCTGATTAATGGCACGCACCAAATCAAGATGCCGCACCCAAACCCACTGACTGCGTTCGATGTCTACGCACTGGCGTGTTTGGGCGATCTCATCGACTGACTTGAAAGGAACCTGTGCGGTATACAGGTGAAACGGCACGCCGGGTGAAATCGAAGGGCCTTGCATTTGACTGGCATCCAGCTCAGCGCTGCGGTATGCACAATTGGATTCTTCCGTGAATTCGCGAATGGCAGTTTGTGCCGGCGTCTCGCCCTTTTGGCCACTGCCACCCAGGGTCGCCCAAGCGCGGCGCGTGGGGTGCGGATCAAACGCCATTAAGTGCAGTGCCTCACCAGCCACGCAGCTGTAGGCAATCAGCCCGGCGGGCGGCAGGCTGCTGGATGAGCATGCCGCAAGGATGGAAAAAAGTGACACGACAAAAAACACACGCATGGTGAAAGCAATCCTGAGCAATGAACGCCCATTATTACCTGCTTACATGACACCTTGCGGGATTACGCTCCCATCCAGCCCAAAGCAATGGCTGTAAGCACGGTGGATACACCGGCCGTGTAGATTGTTTTCAGTTTTCCAGTCATTTTGATGCTCTCCGGAATCATTTCATTGCACACCACAAAGGCCATTGCACCGGCGGCGAACGCCATGGATGCGGGTGTACCCATGGCCCAAGAGTCGGCAGTGATTACGCCCAAACCAGCCCCCACAGGCTCGACCAAACCAGTGGCCAAAGCGGCCAGGGCAGCAAGTGCCTTGTGCACGCCAATACTCCACAAGGCAGTGGCCACAATCAAACCTTCGGGAATGTTTTGCAAACCAATTGAAAATGCCGTGCCCGATGCGCCATTCAAGTTGCCAGCACTGGCACCCACTGCAAATCCTTCCGGCACGTTGTGCAGGGCAATTGCAATGGTCATCAGCAAAGCCATGCGCAATCGTTGTGAACCCGCCATTTCTGAACCCGCCACGGGGTGTTCATGCGGCAGGGTTTGATCAAGCACCGTCATCACACCGTAGCCCGCTGCGGTAGCCACCAGCACTACCATGAAGGCACCTTCGGTTTGAATGGCGGGAATGAACAGGGACATGACGGCAGCGGCCGCCATCATGCCGCCAGCGATCGCAATGAACAAACCCAGACCTTTGTCATCTATTTTCTTCATGACCAGCAACGCCATGCCACCCAGGCCAGTGGCAGCACCGGCAATGGCGGAGAATTCAACTGCCTGCAACTTTGTGGGGCTGGCCACAATGTACTGAACTGCGGCCCAAACAGCAGGCGCGCCTTGCGTGATGATGAGGTACATGCCCAAGGCTGCAATCAGAATGCCCACCACGCCACGTACCGCGCGAAAGGCACGAATGGCGTTTAACTCCTGCCGGTCAGCAATGTTCAGACCCACAATTTTGGTCATTTGATGAAAACTCATGGCGGGCTCCTGTGTTGCAAAGGCTTGAATACACCTTGAGTTTGCCCAAGATTCAATTATTCGTCTAACGGATAATTTCTTTGATGTTAATCGTTTTTACCGATTAACAGCGCAGGTCCTGAATCCGGACAACACGTCTTGCCGGTCCGGTTGAAAGTAGTTTCGGTATTTGGGATGGACCATTTCAGCCGAAGTGGCCCAACTGGCGCCCTTCAATACCTTTCGGTCATGAAACCAGGGTTTGGAGTAATCGACATAAGGGTGCATTTTGAACCCGTCGAAGGGCAGAAAAGTATTGGCAGTCCATTCCCACACCTGACCCCACTGCATTGCGGGTTGTGTGTGTGCGGCGTACTCCCATTCAGCCTCGGTGGGCAAACGGCGACCCGCCCACTGGCAGTAAGCCTGGGCATCGAGCCAACTGATATTCTCGGCCGGCGCATTCAGATTAAGCGGCGTTTGCTGACCATAGCCCAGATTAATCCAGCCACCGTTTTCAAATGCAACGAAGACAGGCATGGGGTGATTGCTGGCCTGAACAAATTCAAGATATTGCGCCCAGCTGACTGGGCGGGAATCGATGGCGAACGCCTGCAACTGAACCACACAGGCGGGTACCTCATTGTCGAATGCAAAACCCTCGCCCTGCCAACCCAGGGTCCACTGTGTAGCCGGCAGGCGAAGCTGGACTGATTCGCCACATTCCTGCACGCCAGGCCGGCACGCATTGTGGGGGCGCAATGGGATGTTCAGTAACTTGGCCATGAAAACCGCGGCTTCGTTGTGCATTTGTTCATGCAACACACACAGGCGGAAAAAATACAGGTACTGGTCTGCTTTACCTGGGTCGGCAGCGCACAGGGCGTCGGCCTGCTCCAGCAACTTCAAGGTGTCGCAAAGCGAGGCAGCCAGATAATTGCGGGTGCCTTGCAAGTCAGGCAAACCAATTTCCCAGCGGGTGTCGTGCGCAATGGTGCTTGAATTCAGGCGCGCATCGGCATTGAACAAGCGGGACTCCAGCTTTGGGGCATCGGGATTGCATTTCACACCCAAGGCCCAGTCGGGATTTCGGGCCAGCCACCAGTCTTGAAACCAGGCCACATGGCACAACTCCCAAAGCGGCGGGTTCAATTCAGGGCGTCGTGGCACCTTGCAGTCTGAACCAAGGGCGGCTACATAATCCTCAAGCAAACCCAAGGTGCGTTCGCGCGTGCGCGACAAGGCCTCACGAAGAAACGTGGCGTTCGCTGTTCGGGCCAACTGGGCTGGATTGATGCGGCTGTTCACAAAAGCACTGCGGTGATTTGGATGGGTTAAGTGTACGACAAATGGCTACAATGAAAGCAAGCGGAAATGTCGATAACCAAGGAATGAGTACACTGAATACACAAGCCAGCGCCCTGTCATTGAAGCAGCTCAGCTATTTGCTGGCTGTGGCTGAAACACTGAACTTTACCCGAGCGGCCGAGTTGTGCTTTGTTACGCAGTCGACGTTGTCGGGTGGCATTGCAGAACTGGAACGCACACTTGGCGTGCAACTGGTGGAACGAGACCGCCAGCGCGTAGCGTTAACACCAGTCGGTATTGAGGTGGCGCAGCGTGCACAAAGTATTTTGTCGGCCAGCCGTGACCTGATGGTACGGGCTCAAATGGCCGCAGACCCAGCCAGTGGAGAATTTCGCCTGGGGGTGATACCCACGATCGCGCCCTTTTTACTCGGTTCAATTTTACGCAAAACCAACGCTGACTTGCCACAGTTGGCGCTTCGCGTGCGCGAAAGCCAAACCGCAGCCCTGTTGCAGGAACTGGAACAGGGCGACCTGGATGCCGCGCTGATTGCCCTGCCGATCGACTTGGGCAAACTGAAAGCTTTTCCGCTATTTGAAGAACCCTTGCGCCTGGTGGCCCACCGAAACGACCCCCTTTGCAAAACCGCCGGTGTACGCCTGCGCGACGTGGACACGCGCCGATTGCTGCTGCTTGAAAAAGGACATTGCCTGCGCGACCACACCGTATCGGCATGCAGCACCAAACAGCGGGATGGGAGCAGCCACGACGACAACCTCATTGAGGCCAGCAGTTTGAGCACCATGGTTCAACTGGTTAATTCGGGGCTGGGCTGTGCCTTGTTACCCGACATGGCCATACAAGCGGGTTTGCTGAACAACACGGAAGTCAAACAGATTGCACTGGCCGCCCCGGCACCAAGCCGACAAATCGCATTGATTACCCGCAACAGTCACCCAAAACTGCACTTTATTGAAACGACACTTTGCCCTTTGCTGATGGCTTGCCAACTCGCTTGAACAGTTGGGTAGTTTGAGTTGCTTTTGGCAATTTTTAACTGGTATGATCAGTTGACCAGTTAAAAATTAATTGCTGTGTAATTAGGCAAGCCATGGAAATTATTCAGAAAACATCGATATCTGAGCAGGTTTACACCCAACTTCGTGATCGGATTCTTAAAAAGGTATTACCAGTTGGAGCCGAATTGCCCTCGGAGCGCGAGCTCTCTGAAACCCTGGGGGTGAACAGGGGTGCCGTTCGCGAGGCAATCAAGCGTTTGCAACAGGCCCGACTGGTTCGGGTACGCCATGGTGGTGCCACCCAGGTTGAGAACTTTGAAGCCGAGGGTGGCCTGGAACTGCTGTCCGGCCTGATGGTAAATACCCAAGGCCAAATCAACCTGGAAGTGGCCCGTGGCATTGTGGCCCTGCGCAAGGCTTTGGCGCCTGTGGTGGCCGGGCAAGCTGCGCAGCACGGCGGCAAAACACTGGCCGACACACTGAAACCCGTGATTGCGGAAATGCAAACCACCAGCGAACTGCCAAGGCTGCAGCAACTGGCCTTTGATTTTTGGGCTTTGGTGGTGCAAGGCAGCGGCAATGTGGTGTTCAAGCTGGCTTTCAATTCCATGAATCAAACCTACCTGGCCGCCTGGCACACTCTGACCCTGGTGATGCAAGACGAATTTCGCGATATCAATACGCTGGCTCAGCTTGCACAGGCCATTGAGGCCGGGGAACAGCGGCGCTGCGAAGTACTGGCGAGACAACACGTGGAACTTGGCAGCCGTGCATTAAACGCCGCTCTTGGCCACGCCTGATTGCACAATAAAACGGAGACGCACATGTTGGGAATTCCTTTGGGGCTGTTAACCGCCAATGCTGTGGAATGGGGCATACACAAGTATGTGCTGCACGGCATGGGCAAGAAGCGCGGTACATTTTGGGCTTTTCATTTTCATGAGCACCACAAGGAGGTGCGTGAGCATGGCTACTACGACCCGAACTACGAGCGCTTTCCCTTGGGGATGCACGCGCAGGGCAAAGAGGCTTGGGCCTTGATTGCCAGTGCGGTGGCTGTAGCCCCTTTGTTTCCGGTAGCGCCATTTTTTGTCGGCACACTTTGGTACAGCAGTCTGAATTACTACCGGGTTCACAAAAAAAGTCACATGAACCCCGCCTGGGGCGAACAACGCGTGCCTTGGCACTTCGACCACCACATGGGCAACAACCCTGGTGCGAATTGGTGCGTCACGCGCCCGTGGTTTGATTACCTCATGGGCACCCGCGTGTTTACCGAGGGCGGGGTGCGTGAGGACAATGTATTGGGTTTGAAACAAATACCAAAGTGGCTTGAACGTCTGTTGCCCAAGCCCGAATCGCTGGGTACCTTCGCACCCAAACCGGCAGTACGGCGCGCAGCGTAAGCCTGTGACATAATCGGTTCACTACAAAAAGGAGAACTGAATGGGCTTGTTGATCTTGGTCGCCGGGTTGGCGCTTTTTTTAGGCATGCATGCGACTCGAATTCCAGACGACCAACGCCGGTCGGGCATGATTGCGAGACTCGGTAAAGGCAAGTACCGGGGCATTTACACAGCGGTATCAATCATAGGCTTGGTGCTGATTGTATACGGCTACGGCCAGGCCAGGCTTGACCCTGTTTTTGTTTGGAACCCGCCAGCGGCAATGCGCCACATCGCGGCACTGCTCATGCTGGTTTCTTTCATTATGCTGGCGGCCTGTTATGTGCCCACCAATCACATCAAGGCGAAGTTGCAGCACCCCATGACCTTGTCAGTGAAGGTGTGGGCACTGGCGCATTTGATCGCCAATGGCACCCTGGCCGATATTATTTTGTTTGGGTCATTTTTGGTTTGGGCCGTGTTGCTGTTCAAAACGGCACGCCGGCGCGCCATTCCCATGGGTTTTGCAGGTGACGGCCCCACCATGGTGGGCACCTTGATGACCGTGGTGGTAGGTGTACTGGCCTGGCTGGTTTTTGCGGCCTGGCTGCATGTTCACTTGATCGGCATCAGCCCGTTCAGTCGATAAGCAATTAGTGCAATAAAAAAGCCCCTGTGTATTGCGCACAGGGGCTTTTTTTATTGGACCTTGAATGATCTACAAATACCAGAAGCAAAGTGCTGCTACCGCTGTGGGACCCAAGGCCCCGGCAAGCAAACCACCGGCCGATACGGCTTCATCGGGGAACTGGCGCTTGAGCAATGACAAACCCGCTGGATTGGGCGCGTTGGCAATCACGGTAAGGCCACCGCCCGCCACCGCACCAGCCACCAAGGCATAGCGGAAACTCTCGGAGGTGCCTTCAATCAGAGAACCAAGGTACGTCAAAGCCGCATTGTCGGTAATCGCCGTAAGTGCCATAGCGGCCATGAACAGCACACCGTCGTCCAGGTCGCTGACCGCGGGCTGCAGCCACCACTGTTGCATACCACCCAACACCACCAAACCGGCCAGGAAGAATGCGACCAGCAAACCTTCTTTCAACAGCAGGCGCGACTGGAAGGTGTTGTAAGCCGCAGTGAAACCCAGGAAGAACAGGAAAACACCCATGAATACGGCGGGGTGGTGTGCGAAATATACGACTGCACCCAGAAACGCGAGGTGGATCACCATGGCCCACCAGGGCACGGGCGCCAAAGGTTGACCATCTTCACCCAAGGCTTCCGGTGTTTTGACTTCTGCACCCAGATGCTTGGCAGCAAAGAAGATGAACACGGTGGCATTGATGAACACGCCAATGGCAGCTTTCCATCCAAAGTTAACCATCATGAATGGCGTGTCCCAACCCCAGGTGCCAGCGACCATCAACACGGGCGGTGCCGCAAACGAGGTGAGCACGCCGCCAATCGAGATGTTCACAAACAGCACGCCCAAGCCCCAGTAGCGGATGAAGTTGGGGACAGCTTTTGAAAAGAGTACATCACGCAGCAGCAATGCAGCCAAAGTCATGGCGGCGGGCTCAGTGATGAAACTGCCCAACAAGGGCACCATGAACAGACCAAGCCAGGTGAATGCAACACCTTTGTTCACGGGCATCAATCGGGCCAACCCCTCTACCAACAAACGGGAGGCATCCAGCACAGGGCGGCTGGCCGCCACCACCATGATCACAAACACAAACAAAGGCTCGGTGTAATGGCGGGTATCGACATACTCCACTGCGGAGTCGAGGTTGACTGAGAAAGCCATGGCAATGACCAAAAACAGGGCCCAAATACCAAACACGGCCTCTACTTCACCCAGCAGGTGAAATAGCCCGCTGTGGTGCTTGCTGTGATGGGCCAGGCGCTCAAAGTAGCTGGCAGAAAAAGTGTGAATAAGCGCGCCGGCAAAGAGAAAGGCGGCAATCCATTGGATGGTGGTTGCTGTCATGTCGGTGTCTATTGTTGTAAAGGTTAATCGAACGGTCCCATAGAAGGAGCCTATCACGCCGTTAAAGTTCCCCGTATTACGCATATTTTCGGGAAAAGTTCCCTAGAGAAGTCTGCGCCCGATTTCTACACTGACCTTAGAACATAAAAAAATTCTGAGAGGAAGGACATGAACAGATTCAAAAGAACAACCATCACCAGTGCTGTGCTGATCATGATGGGACATGGCGGTTTTGCCTTGGCGCAAAACAACGCATTGCCAGGAGTCGAGGTGTCGGGCAACAGCATTTTGCCTTCCAACATTGAGAACTTGCCCGGTTCGTCAAATGTGATGACACGGGAAGACCTGGACAAGCGCGAGCCCTTTTCCATTCTCGAACTGGTTCGCGAAGTACCTGGTTTACATGCGGTGTCAGAAGACGCTGCGGGCACTCACTTGAATATTGGGTTGCGCGGGCTGAACCCACGACGCAGTTCCCGAACACTGCTGCTGGAAGACGGTGCGCCCACTGTATTTTTTGCGCCCTATGGCGACCCCTCGGCGCATTACTCCACACCGCTGGAACGACTGGAGCGCGTGGAAGTGCTGAAAGGATCGGGGCAAATTCTGTATGGTCCGCAAACGCTGGGCGGCATGATCAACTTCGTGACGAAACCCGTGCCGAGAGAGGGCTTTGAAGGCTCAGCGAAATTGTCACTGGGCAACGAGGGCTATCGCGGTACACATTTGAACCTGGGCACGGGTTCAGAACGCGGCGGCATCATGATTGATTTGCTCAAGCGCCAAGGTGATGGCATTCGCGCACAACATGAGTTTGATGTACAAGATGTGACCATTAAAGGCCAGTTGAATATCAACAGTGCGCACACCCTGACGGCGAAGTACACCCGGTTTGAAGAGGATTCGCTGTTCAGCGAAACCGGGCTTACTGCGCAAGAGTATTTGCGCGACCCCTACTCAGTGCCCGGTACCGAAGGTGAGCGCTATGTCATGGACCGCGATACCATTCAGTTGATTCATGGCTGGCAGTTGGATGAACGTGCCCGCCTAACCACGCAGGTTTACCACACCAAAACGGACAGAACTTCTTTGCGCTCGCGAGAATTCGAGTCGGCGTTTGACCCCATGGACCCAGCCACGATTGGCCTGGGCGAGCTGGAAACCGAATTTGCAACACGACCCCGCCAATACGATGTGTTCGGCATTGAGCCAAAGCTTGAGTTCACCCATTCTGCTTTTGGTGTACCCAGTGAAACCATCATCGGGATGCGTTACCACACCGAAGACATTGACCGGAAAAAGTTTGAGTTTGACAACTTCGCCGACACCACACCCGAGGCGGATGAGCGCCTGCTGGCCGATGTAGAGGCCACTGCATTTTTTGCACAAAACACATTCCTGATGGGCAACTGGACACTCACACCTGGCGTACGCGTGGAGCAAATTGAACAGACCAAGGTGCTGTTTTCCGGTGTGCCCGGCACAGCCAATTTTCAGCAGGAAGACATGTTGGACACCAGCGAAACCGAGACCCTGCCCGGCATTGGTTTTACCTGGAACGGACTGGAGAATGCGACAGTATTTGGCGGCGTACACCGCGGCTTTGCCCCGCCCCGCCCAGACCGCGACATTGAAAACGACATGCTTCAGCGCGTGACCCCCGAGCTGGCCACGGTGGCTGAACTGGGTATTCGGGGCAATGTACGTGCCGGATCTTATGAAGCAACATTCTTCAATCTGGACATTGAAGACATTGTTGTCAATTCAGGCGGCTTCTTCCGAAACGAAGGCAAAGCGCAACACACCGGATTTGAGTTGGCCGGGCGCTTGAACCTGGGCGAATTGTTCAACGCGAAAGCCAATCCATTTTTTGTCGGTATGGCCTACACCAATCTGTTCACAGCGGAGTTCAAGAACTCGGGCGTGGTGGGCGGTGAAGGCGAGGATGGATACGGTACATATCAGGCAGGCAACCGCTTGCCCTACGCGCCGAAGCACACCTTGGCCTTGAATTTGTCGTATGAGACTGAACAATGGAATGCCCGGGTTGGTGCAACGCATGTCAGCAAGCAGTTTGCCAACACCGAAAACTTTGGCGGAACCGAGCCGCTGGGCTTTTGCCCCAACGGGGAAGACCCGGCCAATGACCTGTTCTGCGGCCTGTTCGGAGAAATTGAAGCGGTCACTTTGCTGAATGCCTCTGTGAGCTTTAAGCCAGCAGGAAGCAATGTCAGCTATTTTCTGAATGCAGAGAACTTGACCGACAAGCAATACATTGCAGCGCGCACGAACGGTATTCAACCGGGCAGGCAGCGGCAGGTGGTGGCGGGGATTAATGTGAGGTTTTAAGTCGTCATCACCATTTCGCTTGACACACTCAGGTGCATACCCCCTTGCGCCAGAAAACCTGAATACCCCCTTGTTATTGATTAACCGCCCTAAGCGCACCCGCTAAACAGCGGGCGGGCTGCGCTTTCGGCCTTGCCGAACGGACGGTGAATTCAACACCAAGGGCAGGTTTTCTTGATCGGCGCAGCGAGGGCATTGCGACCTGAGTGTGTTGAGCGAATGGGTTGGCGATTGCAGCAGCGACAGGTCATCTATCGCCCCACAGGCCGCTTCGCCAGCTTGCGCTGCAAAGTTCGCCGGTGCATGTTCAGCGCACGCGCGGTGGCCGACACATTGCCATCGTGTTCATTGAGCACCCGCTGAATGTGCTCCCATTCCAAACGAGAAACCGACATCGGTTGAAAGTCGGATGGGTCATCATCTCGGGAAATGTCAGCGCCTGCATCGTCGTCCAAAGCACGCAACACGGCAGCACTGTCTGCGGGCTTGGCCAGGTAATTGTCCGCCCCTAGCTTGATTGCCTGAACAGTCGTTGCAATGCTGGCATAACCAGTCAATATCAAAATATTCGCATTCGGCTGCAAACCGCGAAGCTGTGTAATCAGCTGTAAGCCAGATTGTTCGCCCAAATTCAAATCAAGCGTCATGTCTGTGAATTGCTGTTGCCCTGCTACCAGCATGGCCTGCTCTTTGTTCAGCGCCACACTGGCCTTGAATCCCTTGCGCTCAAACGACAAGGCCAAGGTGCTGGCAAACGCCTCATCGTCGTCCACAATCAGAATTGAACGCGTCATTGCTGCAACACCGGCAAGCTTAAGCTGGCGCAAACACCAGGGTTCAAATTCCGCAGCCCCAGCTTGCCGCCCTCGCGCTCCAGCAGGTTGGCCAGAAGAAACAGACCCATGCCCTGACCGTTGGCCTGAAACAATTGCTGTCCTATCTTGGGCAATAAATCCGTATCAATACCCTGTCCCGCGTCGTTCACAAACAAAGTCATACTGACTTCATCGCATTGCATGCCCACCTGAAGCGGCTCACTGACCGATGCGCGTTGCTGGCTTTGTGCCGCGTTGTCGAGCAAGGTAATCAAGCCCAATTCCAACAACTCCTTGCGCACTTTAAACTCGCCTGCAATGGAGGCAATGCTGGGCATTAATCGCACTTCATGTTGCGGGTTGCGTGTTCGCCAAATGCCCAAGGTGGCCTGAAGCCATTCGCTTGGCTTGATCATTTGCGCGTCAGCATTGTGACGCGGGTTGACTTCAATTTGATCCCGAAGTTGCCCCAGGGTGTCGGTGATGGATTGAACCTGTGCACTGAGAATGTTCATTTCCCGCGCCTGCGCATGCATGGCAGGGTCGTTCTTCCAGTCGGAAACAATGGTGGCAATTGTAGACACTGGCGTACCCAACTGGTGTGCAATGGAAGCCGCCTGATTGCCCAGCGCCGCCAAACGGGACTCACTGGCCAGCCTTTGCTGCGCGCGCCCCAAGGCTTGATCGCGATTGCGAATCGATGAACTCAACCGCGCCACAAAACCCACCAGAATCAACACACTGACCAGGAAATTCAGCCACATGCCCACCAGGTGAAAGTGCACGCCATCGTCGGGGTTCGCCAGCACCAAAGGAATGTAACTCCCCATCAACACCGTGTAGGCCACTACACTGAACAAGGCAAGAACGGCCACTTGCGCCCAGGGCAGCAAGGCCGCAGCCAGGCCCAGCAGTGGCAAGTAAAGCGACACAAACGGATTGGTCACGCCCCCCGTGAAATAAAGCACGAAACTGAAGGCTGCCAGATCGGCGAACAATTGGGCCGCCACTTCAAAGCTGCCCACCGAATGCCCCTGCCGCAGGCGAATGTAAGTAATGCCATTGAGTAAAACCAAGGCACCCAGAATGACAGTCAACACTGGCCAGGGCAGGCTGACCTTCAGCAGCAGGCCAACCACTGCCAACAACAAAAACTGGGCGGCCAGTGCAAGCGTACGCATCCACATCACTGTCACCATTTGCTGGCGACGAACGGACAAATCGCTTTGGTCCATCAAGCCTTCAGTCCAAAGGTGCATGAAGGGACGGTGGTCGGGAAACGGGCTTGTTTTCATGCTCACATTCTAAGTGGCTTCTTGCTTCATTGCCTCGAAATTGTTGAGCTTGCAACCCGGCTGCGACAATATGCCGCATTCTCGCAGTGCGGGCCGTGGCGTATAAAGCGTGCTGGTTGATCTTGCCCGGACTATGCGATGCGCGCTCATGCTTCTTTCAAACTGACCACCCTGTCAACGTGCCTGCTGTTGGCTTTTGCACCACTGGCACAACCGGTATTTGCAAACCCCACGCTGAATGGCGTGGAAGTTCAGGCCCAACGCGAGGCACTGAGTGCAGCCAGCGTGCAAGTGGCCAAAGAAAAACTGAACCAGACCGCTGGCGGCACCGCCGTGGTCGAGGCTGAAAACTTTGAAGCAGGTAAGGCTGTGACCATCAAAGACATGCTGGACTTTACGCCGGGCGTGTTTGCCCAAAGCCGAGTGAATGAAGAAGCACGGCTCAGCATTCGGGGCTCGGGCTTGTCGCGCACCTTTCACATGCGCGGCATTCGCCTGCTTCAAGATGGCATACCGATCAACCTGGCCGATGGTGGCTCTGATTTTCAGGACATTGACCCACTGGCCCTGCAACACGTTGAGGTGTACAAAGGAGCGAACGCCTTGCAGTACGGTGCAGCCAGTTTGGGCGGAGCAATCAATTTTGTAACGCCCACAGGCTACACCACACCCAACAGCCAGTTGCGCCTGGATACCGGCAGCCATGAATTTGCGCGCGCGCAATTCAAAACTGGCGATGTGCTGGGCGATTGGGATTATTTTGCGTCGCTTTCGCAATTGAGGTCTGACGGATTTCGGCAATTCAGCGGGCAAAAAAACACGCGATTGAATGCCAATGCAGGCTTGAAAGTTTCACCCCAACTGGAAACCCGTTTCTATGTGATTCACGGCGACATGAACCAGGAGTTACCGGGTAACCTGAGCAAAGCGCAGTTACAAACCGACCCCACACAGGCCAATGCTGCCTCGGCCAATACGAATTCACAACGCGACTTTTTGATTACACGGATTGCCAACAAAACCACCTGGATTTCGCCAGCAGGTGTGGAGTACAACGCCGGCGTGTATGCGGTGGACAAAAACCTGTACCACCCACTGAGTTTTGGTTTGATTGACCAGCAAACCCGAGATGTAGGTACGTTTGGCAACCGGATTGCGCAAGGCGAATTGTGGGGTTTGCGACACGACACCACCTTGGGTTACAACCTGGTGCACGGCGTTACCGAGGCACGAATATTCAACCATGTGCGCGGCGATCGAATCAGCCTTCGAAGCTACGAGGACCAGAAAGCCCACAACATGGAACTGTACGGCGAAAGCCGATTGCTCCTCACTGATACTTTGCAATGGATCAACGGCCTGCAATGGACCCACGCCAAACGCACGGCAGACGATCAGTTTTTAAGCGATGGCGACGGCAGTTACCAACGCCGCTATGCACAGTTCAGCCCAAAAACCGGCCTGCTGTGGCAAGCCACAGATACAGTGCAGGTATACGGCAATTTCAGCCGTGCATTCGAGCCACCCACATTCTCTGAAACCAGCCCAACGCGCGCGCTTGAGGCGCAGGAATCAAGCACTTTTGAAGTGGGAACTCGCGGTGTTGCCCGTGAAGTTCGCTGGGACATCAGCGCTTACTACAGCCAGTTGAACAATGAGTTTGTGAGCTACCAACTCAACCCACTTGTGCCGGGCTTGAGTGCCATTCTGAATGCAGACAATACAGTGCACCAAGGGGTAGAAATTGGTCTCGCCGGGCCTTTTGCACGCGACTGGATACAAACTGGCGATACCTTGAACTGGCAACTGGCTTACACCTTTGGCCGCTTCCGTTTTGACCAGGACCCTGTGTATGGCAATGCAGCCATACCAGGCATTCCTGAGCAGTATGTGCGGGCCAAACTGGACTACGCCAACACTTTGGGCTGGACCCTGTCACCCAACATTGAATACGTGCCGCAAGGCTACTTTGTGGATTTGACGAACACCTTGTCAACAGATCCTTACCTGTTGCTTGGATTGAATGCATCGTACAAGTTCAGCGACACCTTGCGCGTGTTTGTGGATGCCCGCAATTTGACCGACAAGGTGTATGCCGCCACCACGGGTGTGATTGTGAATGCGAATGGTGCGGATTCAGCACAATTTGCGCCGGGTGAAGGCAGAAGCGTGTATGCGGGTGTTGAGGTGAAGTGGTAAGATCAGGCTGCGACATATCGTCGCAGGGGCGCGACCAAACTTTACCAAACCACGCGTAGAATCAAGGTCTTCAACCAAACCCATTGCAGCACATGTTCAACTTCCCTCGCCTGGCCATTGCCACTCTGCTCGCACTGTCGGTGTCGGGCTGCGCCATGGTCAGCGTGGGCTCGGTCAGCTCGGAAGATTATCTGTCAGCCCGCAGGGGCGATGTACTCACCACCGGCAAGCTCAGCGCATCGGCGCGAACTGCCTTGCAAGTGGTGGGTACCGATGAGGCGCGCTGCAACACCAATATTTCCGAATGCAGAAAAGTGCTGATTGCCTCCATTGGCTTAAGCGATGAACAACGCCTGTCCACCATTTCCGAACTCTGGCTGCAGGAGGCCCTGCAAAATGAAGAAGCCCAGAAACTGGAGCCCGCCAACGACGCACTGAAAGCCGCCACGCTGTCGGCTTACCTTGAAAGCGCCAAGCATGCTTATGCCTATTTGTTTTTCACCAGCCGCACCCCTGATCTGCGTGCATTGGAAGACCGGCAAGCACAGGTTCGTGACTACTACAATTTTTCAACTCAACAGGCCGTGGTGGGTTTGTTCAATCGCTACCGCGACCAACTTGAAAAATCAGTTTCAGAAGAAAAAACCTATCTGCTCCAGTTCGACCCATGGCAGGTCAGTGGCAGCACAGCTGGCATCAGCCTGAGCCACAAAGGTCAATTGCCCAATGAGCTGGTTGCTGCATCATCGCTCACCTTCAAGGGTTTGCGTAACCAGTATCGCCGTGATGGTTTGGGCGCAGAGCTGGTGGCCGTGTTTGCCGACAGCGTGGTAAAGCAGGAAGATGAAAACAAACCCTGGAGCGAAACACCGTTCCCATCCATTACCGTGATGCTGCGCTTTCCCGGCAACAGCATTGAGTCGGTTTTGGAAGGTCGGCGCGTGGAGCTGCAAGGCTTTGACCCTCACCGGAATTCAAGTGTGGATGTTCGCGGCATACGCGTACCCTTGGCTGCAAATTTCACGTCTGGCTACGGGCTGTGGCTTGCACGCTCGGGTTTTGCGCAAGAAAGTTTGTTGTCATTGATTGGCCGCAGCGAAACGCTGGACAAACCCCGCATTTACTTGATGCAGCCTTTCGACCCAAATCGGCGCGTGATTCTGATGCTGCACGGCCTGGCCAGCAGCCCGGAAGCTTGGGTTAACGTGGCCAACGAAGTATTGGGTGATGAGCAACTTCGCCAGAATTATCAAATTTGGCAAGTGTATTACCCCACCAATTTGCCACTGCCTTTCAACAACCGCGAAATTCGCGAAGCAGTGAATGCAACACTGAGAAACTTTGACCCTCAGGGTAACCGCAGGGCCTCTAAAGACATGGTCCTGATTGGTCACAGCATGGGTGGCGTATTGGCGCGGTTGATGGTGTCGAACTCGGGTGATCAGTTGTGGGAATCTGTGCTGGACCGCTACAACATTTCAGCGCAACGCGAAAAAAAGCTGCGCCAGAAAATTGAGCCTTACGTGATTTTCAAGGCAATGCCGCAACCCACACGCGCCATATTCATTGCAGCACCCCATCGCGGAACACCTTACGCAGAAAATCGTTTTGCACGCTTTGTATCGGGGCTTATTCGCTTGCCTGCCACCGTACTAAGCCGAGTCACTGAAATTGGTCAGCTGTTGGTGAACCCGGATGAGGCGTCTGACGAACCTTTGGTTGGATCGATCAACAGCATTAAAAACCTCAGCGATCAAGACCCCTTTGTTCGGGAATCATCAAAGCTGCCAATTTCAGACAAGGTAAGCTACCACTCGATTATGGGCAACGACACACCGGGCGTGATACTGGAAGCCAGCAGCGATGGCGTGGTGCCCTATGCCAGCGCAAAACTGGAGGGTGCGGCCTCCGAACTCGTGGTTAACTCGTGGCACAGCGTGCAGGAAAAACCCGAGGCCATTGTAGAAATTCGCCGTATTTTGCATGAGCACCTGAACTCGCTACAGCAAGGTTCGCAGCAGTAAGCCTTACTTCAATGCGTTGCCGCTTTCACCGGCAACCAGCGACCATCTTGCAGCACCACCTCATAACGGGCCCACCGCTTAAAGGCCTCCACGTTGCTTAGGCCTGTTTCATACAAATCAGCACCGGCCACATTCTTGAAAATCACTTGCTGCCCGGCCTCGCCTTTGTAAGGGGTAGTCAATGACATGTCCAGCAACTCGCGTACGCACCAGCGGTACCCCACTTGCCCGTTGCTGTAAAACGCACCCACAGTCAGGGTTTGGGGATGCGTGCTTTGTTCATCGGCATGCTTGGTGGCGTACTCGAATAGTTCCGCCAGCACGTCTGCACTCACATCCACGTACGAATCCATGCGCGCGATTGCCGCTGCAAAATCCTCGTGGGTGAGGCTGGCCCCTGTTTCGGACAAAGACTCGACCGGTTTTTTCTGCTTGCGCGCAAAATGATTGGGGTAACGCCGCCAGGAAAACAGCGCATTGAAACTGACAGCCACCAACAAAATCGCCAAGGTGTTCAGCAACACCGGGTTGATCATGTACCAGTAACCCAGGTTGGATATTGATTCACCACCCAGCACTGCCGTAAGCGCGGTGGCACCGCCCGGCGGATGAATACAATTGGCCCAGTACATCACGCCGACCGCCAAACCCACCGCCAAACCCGCAGCCAGATAGGTGTGCGGAATGTAACGCGCACACGTCACGCCAATGAGTGCCGATACAAAATGCCCGCCCATCAATGCCCAAGGCTGTGACAAGGTGCCGTGCGGCACGGCGAACAACAACACTGCAGTAGCACCCATGGACGCCACCACCAAAATTGTGTCGGTGCCCTGCACCACAAAACTGGATACCCAACACACCATCAAAATGCCCAAGAAAGCACCCAGGCCCGAAATTGCTTTCTCGCGGGGGCTGGTGGAATTGGACTCGAAGCCAAGAATAGACCTCGACACCGACAGGGCACGCAGGGTCCGGATGGAGAGTTTCATGTTTGGAATCAATGGCTTTGTGTGAAACAAGCCCATGATGATACGCCTGTAAGCCCTGAGGTAGCACCAAGTTGGTGCAATTCCGGATGATCCTTTTTTAGTCCGCAGCCGATATACTTCGCACTTCCTCATCTTTGCCGCTTAGCCTGTGCGCAACTCCACCATTGATCTGCTGAAAGCCTTGGCATCACAAATTATTGTGGTCCACCACTTGCTGTTGTACACGCCCATGTCGCCAGCTTTACAAGCCAAGTGGCCCGGCTTGCTGGGTTTTATCGCCGATGAAGGCCGCTATGTGGTGCAAATTTTCCTGGTCATTGCTGGGTTTTTGGCGGCGCAATCGCTGTTGGGTTTGCTGGACAAGGCACGCGAAGTAGCGGTTTGGACGCTGTTCAAAAAACGCTTTTTGCGCTTGGCCAAACCATTTTGGGTAGCCATTGCCGTGGCCGTGTTGTTGGGCTGGTTGGGCGGCAAAATTGCCATGCACAGCGAGGTGTCCGATTTACCCGGTTTTACCCAACTGCTGGCCCATGTGTTTTTGCTGCACGACATTGTTGAAGTAGAGGCTTTGTCGGCTGGGGTTTGGTATGTGGCGATTGACCTTCAACTGTATGCGGTGTTGGTGTTGATGGCGTGGACCAGTCAGAGAACGGGTGGCTTGAAATTGCTTGAACCCCAGCAGGGATTGTTGCTGCTGGCAGTTGCCATGAGTGTTGCGTCACTGCTGGTGTGGAACAGAAATGCTGAACACGATGAATGGGCCTGGTACTTTTTTGGAGCCTACGGCTTGGGCGTTGCCGCCCATTGGGCTCAACGTGAAGGCAAAGTGATTTTGGTCAGCTTGCTGATTGCGGGCCTGCTGGGCATTGCACTGTGGGTTGAATGGCGCGAACGTTTGTTGCTGACGGGTGTAACTGCTTTGCTGTTAATGAACAGTAGTCGTATTGAACAATTTGTTGGCTCGATTGTTCAAGGCCCAGTGCGCTGGCTGGGCGATATTTCGTACTCGGTTTTTCTGATTCACTACGGCATTGCTGTGTTTGCAAGTTCAGTGGTGATTGCTTTGGACTTGAGCAGCTTTGCAGAGATGTTGGCCGCGTTTTTGTTGACCTGGGTGGTGAGTGTTGCGGCGGGGTGGGTGTTGTATTGGGGGGTTGAGAGAGGGTGATTGAATCAGAAAACAAATGTCATCTCAGTGATTGGCTGCGTTTAGAGTGAACCGAATTTCCACCGAGTCGAAAGGCACATGGACTTTCTTGGTTTCTGCAAACTTTTCAACCAAACCATGCTCAATCAGTCTTGTAATATCACTATGGACATTCGAATAATTGCGTCCAACACGCTTTGCCAAACCGTAAATCGACATGGGCCCAGAGGCTCGAAGCTCTTCTAGAAGGCCGATTCTGGAGGCTGTTAATTCAGATAAAAGAAGTTTTGATGATTCAAAAGTAAGAAAATAGTCAGACGATCTGGTTTGCCCAGCATCCACCTTGCGAGCGGCTTTCAATAAATTATTGAAGATTTCTCCCTTCGCCGCTACTTCAATAATTGCTCTCATCTGATCGGCCTCCAAAACTCGACATCACGCTGAAAATCTTGCATCAGGGTTTCCAAATTACTGAAGACATAGGGCCACTCTTCGTCATTGATGTGACGATGGTCGCCTTTGCCCAATTCATTATCGTACCTAACGCGACACGCACCCGGTACGCCATAAAACAACCGGTATTTGTACTTGTGAGTGCACGGTTCAAGACTCGCCGGTAATCTCCAGACAACCACCTCAACAATTGTGTTGTCTTCACGTATTTCTTTGGCCTTAATTACCTGAATGGCCTTCATATATTGTATTTTAGCAATATATTGCACGATTGCAATATAAATATCGGGTGAATGTTCTCAATCATTGGTCCAATTAACCTCAACTGGGCCTCTGCACTTTCAACATGGCCTGTTGGGCCCGCCCAGCCATTTCCGTGCTGAACTGGTCAAGAATCCAGTGCAGGGTTTGAATGGTGAGCGCTGTGCCGCTGATCGGTGCACGCCCCAGAAAATCAAGCATGGAATTCACAATGGTGAACACATCCTCAGCCAACAACTTGCTGGCGTTTGCAGCTTTCACCAGCACTTCTGAAAGCAGATCTGCCGCTGTAACGGCAAGGCTTAATCCACCCTGCATGGTGACCAGGTAGGCGTATCCCATTGAGCGCAACACCTGCTCTGTCAGCTTGCCCACCAGGTCGAGCAGCTTGGCATTGAACATGCCACCGCCACCCAGTTTCGCAAACTCTCGGGACAAATCGGCATACTGCGACAAGCCGTTCGGCATGGGCGAAAAATCGCCCCAACTGCTGCTATAGGCCATTTTGGAATAACCACTGTGCAGCAGATGCGCATCAATACCCACCTTTTCGCCATGCCGTAGTAATAATTCTGAAGACCCGCGCGAGGCGTGCATGTAAGGAAACAAAGGCACCATGGGCACTGGGTCGCAGGGGTTGGCGATGCGCCGAATTTGGCTGGGAGCAATTTGCTTGGTCATGTCTTGCGCATAACTAACAATACCCACGCGCGGCGCGCCAATGGTGTAAAGGCATACATTGAAACCAGCGTCACGCAGCATGCAAGCATTCAAATTAGCCAATGCCCCGCCCAGGCTGTGACCCATGCAGTGAATGGTACTTGGCCGCTTTGCACCACTTTGCGATACAAAATTCACCAACTGGCTTTGATAACTTTTAAAGGTTTTCAGAAACCCACGGTGAAACACATTGCCCCGAGGGCCGATGCCATAACCAAAGTTTGCGTTGGTTGCGAGATCAAATTTGTTGTGCTTAAAGTTGGTACCGCGCGTGACAAGAACCAGCTCGTTGGCACGGCTGCCGGTGCCGTGTGCGACGAAGCCAAAACCGCTGAGCAGGTCGATGTTGAAGAGGCCGGATCGGCCGGCGAGTGTGCCAAATCCATCCGATCCGATTGGAAGTTTACGAGTCTTTGCCACCTGAATTAACTCGTCTGAACTTAGAGTGGAAACATGCGCAATTGACTTGTTTGGATTCGCCCTTCTATGACTGCGGAAAACGGTATCAGCCTCATACACAAAACCAGAAAGTGCATGAACATAGTTTGGTTGTAAAAGTAGATTAGTCATATTTAAGGCTTTTCCGTTCTTCAGATTCTTCTACTTCACAGTTAATAATTGGCAACCTACCGTTGAATAACTCCTTGTTTTTCAGATCGCACTTCATCCGTATGTTAGGAAGCCCCGTCTCAACATTCTCCTGGTACGAGTTTTTCGATGTGGCGTAGGCCATGTAATCTTTACCGTTGATTGGAATGAAAATTCGAAGGCTTATATTAGGTACGTGAAACAGCTTGGCCAAAAAACCGAACTCTGCCGCACCGCGTACTTCGGGAAATTGAAAACGACCATTCTTATCCGTAGACGTAATTGCCGTACGTGGCTCAGACTCCATATTCCAGTGAAGAATTCTTTTCACTTTAACTCCTGCCAAAGGTTTACCGTGATCAAGTAATTGACCCTCTACCGCAGAGGACAGAACGAGGTTGTCTTGCCACACGGCATGAGCTCCTTGCGAGAAAGAGAGAAGAAAGGTGGCGCAGGCAGGGAACAGCCATCTACCGAGGTTTGGTCGCATAGGGTTGTGATGCGTTTTGATGGAAAGCGAACACACTATCAGACCTGTAAGGCCACTCAAAAAATCACTTATTCGGGTAGCTCTAATTGATTAGGCTGTTCAACCTTGCAGTCGATGATCGGCAAAATGCCCTCAAACATTTGTCGGTCTTTTAGATCGCAACTCAAATTAGTTTTCTCAGCACCTGCTTCCACTGCTTGGTCATATGAATGTCTTCCACTCGAAAACAGCGAGGTTGAAGACCGCCCTTCAATCAAGTTGACATCAATCAGCACCACTGGCACGTGAAACAATTTGGCCAAAAATCCAAATTCAGCAGCGCCCCTTACTTCGGGAAACTGAAAATGACCGCGTTCACTCGTAAAGGTAATTTCATTGCGTGGTTCGGCGTCCATATTCCAAGAGAGCACCAGCACCACTTTTGCCCCGACTACAGGCTTCCCTTGGTCGAACAATTGACCACTAACCGCCGAGGACAAAATCAGATTGTCCTGTCGAACAGTTTGAAACAGGCTCAAATCCCAAGTTGTCAGAATTAAGTAGGGAACAGAGAGAAATCCCAGAAGTACAAAGTAACGTAAACGCATGTGCGGGTTATCTTCCAAGGCAAGGACCCAACACTAGCAGAGGCGATTGGATGCTCAAAAAAGTGGCTTACTCAAGTCACTCACAGGGGGTAGAACCAATGCCTTAATCCAAAATTCACTTCTTATGCCTAAAAAACCAGGTTTTTTTAACATGAAACCACTATCATGTTAAAAAAATCGAATATTTTTAACACGTTGCAGGTGTCATGTTAAAAGCAAGCTACAACATTCCCCCAATGCCGCCCCCTGAGTTTAATCAGGACGATCCCGCCATTTTGAAAGCCTTGGCTGCAGCGCACAGGCATCTTGCAGAGCTAAAGGGCTGTGCCAAAAGCATTCCCAATCAAGCAATCCTGATTGACACCTTGACACTCCAGGAAGCCAAAGCCAGCTCTGAAATTGAAAGTTACGTTACCACGCAAGACGAACTCTTTCAGGCTGATTTGCAACTTGCTGACTGGGTATCGCCAGCCAGCAAGGAGGTATCGCGTTATCGGGAAGCCTTGAAATATGGTTTTGCGAAAATGCAAGCCAATCAAGGCCTACTTACCAACAGCACATTAATCGCGCTATTTCAATTATTAAAAAATAGCGCTGACGGTTTTCGTCACATGCCAGGTACTGTGCTTAAAAACGATCGAACAGGTAACACGGTTTTTGTGCCGCCGCAGAGTGCTAATGAAATTCAGCAACACATGGACCATCTGGAGCACTTTATCAATACGCCAGACGATATTGATCCTCTGATTAAAATGGCGCTTATTCACCATCAGTTCGAGAGTATTCATCCATTTAGTGATGGCAACGGGCGAATCGGCAGAATATTGTGCGTGCTGTATCTGACGCAAACCAGCTTGCTGGATATTCCGATTCTTTATCTTTCCAGATACATCAATCAGAACAAATCCGATTACTACCGACTTCTCCAAATTGTAAGAGACCAAGGTCAATGGCATGAATGGGTGTTATTCATGCTGCAAGCAGTAGCGGTGACAGCTAGAAGCACTGTGGACTTGGTAGAAGGTATGCGTGTGTTGATGGCAATTACCAAACAGAAAATGAGAAAAGAACTTCCGAATCTTTATTCGCAAGACTTGCTCAACAACCTTTTCAGGCACCCGTATACCCGAATCGAATTTGTGCAAAACGACTTGGGTGTTTCACGTCAAACAGCAGCGAAGTATTTACGCGAACTTGTTAGCAAGGGAATTGTTCTGGAACATGCTCAAGGCAAGCATGTTTATTTCATCAATCAGCCGCTTGTGAGTTTGCTGAGTCAAGACGAGATTCAGTAGAGAAATCTCAGGCAAACGAGCTTCAACACATGAAGATGATGTGATACAAAAAATGGACCGAAGCGGATAGTAGGACTGACGGCGGGAATGTGTGACAAATAACTAGGGTTTGTTTTTATCCCGCTCATGCAATGCTTAGCAACTATTTGAAATAGTTAAGTTAAAGAAATAATTTGCGATGTTCGGTTAAATGGATATCGCATTGTTGTTCGATAAATCAAGTTATGCACCAGTAACCCGTTCTTCGGAGTAAACGAAGTGAGTATGCGATTTTTATACGTAATGGATCCTATGTGTGCCTGGTGTTATGGGTTTCAGCCGGAGTTGGATCGGTTTCTAGAACAATATCCTTCAGCGGAGGTGGACTGGATAATGGGAGGGTTAGCGCCTGATACCAAAGAACCCATGAGCGAAAACCTGAAGGAAGCTATTTCTTCCTATTGGCATCAAATAGAGAAAATGTCTCAGGTAAGGTTTAATCACAGTTATTGGGAACGAAACACACCCTATCGTTCAACATACCAAGCTTGTAGAGCAGTGATAGCAGCTGAGAAGTTAGCTGCCAGAAGCTCACCAAATATGGCAAAAGCGATTCAATCTGCTTATTATCGTGAGGCCAGGAACCCATCTTTAGATGAAACGCTGATTGATTGCGCTGGCACAATAGGGTTGTGCGAGGAGCAGTTTTTAGCTGTCCTTCACGCCAAAGAAACTGCACTTGAGTTTCAAAAACATTTGGCAATTACACGTCAACTTCACGTTAGTGGGTTTCCCGCCCTCTTTTACATTAACAAAGAGAATCAGGCTTACCCACTAACTCACGGTTTTTGCAAAGCTGAAGCGCTTTTTGAACGTTTCAGTCCAATCCTGGACGAGTAAGCACATAACCAAGCGCGCTTAGCAAGCAACACATGCACGATCACTTCTCCACAAACGCCCGCTCAATCACATAATCCCCACGCTCGCCCTGCCGGGGGCTAATCTTCAAGCCCTTGGCATCCAGCAGTTTGCAGGTGTCTTCCAGCATGCTGGGGCTGCCGCAAATCATGGCGCGGTCGTGTGCAGCGTCCAGCGCAGGCAAACCCAAGTCGTCGAACAATTTTCCGCTCTGCATCAGGTCGGTTAAGCGGCCACGGTTGCGGTAGGGTTCGCGGGTTACGGTGGGGTAGTACAGCAAGCGGCCCTGCACCAGTTCGCCAATGTATTCCTGCTTGGGCAGTTCCTCGCGAATGTAATCGGAATAGGCCAATTCGCTCACGGTGCGCACGCCGTGTACCAGCACCACTTTGTCGAATCGCTCGTAGGTGTCGGGGTCGCGAATAATGCTCATGAAGGGTGCAAGGCCGGTGCCGGTGGCCAGCAGGTACAGGTTGCGGCCATCATTCAGGTCGTCGATCACCAAGGTGCCCACAGGCTTTTGGCCCACAATCAATTGATCGCCTGGCTTTAAATGTTGCAGGCGGGAAGTCAGCGGGCCATCGGGCACTTTGATGCTCAAAAATTCAAGATGTTCTTCGTAGTTGGCGCTGGCAATACTGTAAGCACGCAGCAGTGGTTTGCCTTCGGCCTGTAAACCGATCATCACGAAGTGGCCGTTGTGAAAACGCAAGCTGGGGCTGCGGGTGGTTTTGAAACTGAACAGTGATTCATTCCAGTGGTGTACTTCCAGCACGGTTTCAAATGCCAAATTGCTCATGATGCAACTCCAAGTTCTCGCAGGTAAGCCCAGGGGAAAATTCCGCGTTCGTGGCCGTCTGCAAATTTAAAGTTCAGGGCGTGTTCGCCCACCATTTCAATGCCGGTAATGGCGCTGCCCTGCACCACGGCTTGCCCTGCGCGCTGCGCAGCCACGCATTCTGCACACTTGCAATGTGTACGCAGCAAACTGTGGGGCAATTCGCTAACCGCGCCGTCGGCCCATTCAATGCGCAGCAGTTGCGAGGCGCGTTGGTCTGTAACCGCAACGGGCTGAATAGCCATGTTGTTCATCGCAACGTCTCCATGCCCTCTTCGCCCAGGTGCCAGCTTTGGCCCATGGTGGCGGGGTCAATTTCGCCACCCATGGCAGCCAGGCTTTCTTCACGAATAAGACTTTTCAATTGCCGGTGCAAGGCTGTGAACACGGGCGACGCGGTCATGGCAGACGAACGTGGCCGAGGCAAATCGATGGGAATTTCCGCCTTGATTTTTCCGGGGCGGGCGGTCATCACATACACGCGGTCGGACAGAAAAATGGCCTCTTCAATGTCGTGCGTAATAAACAGCACCGAGATTTTCCATTGCTGCCACATGTGGGTCAGAATTTCCTGCATCACTACGCGGGTTTGGGAATCGAGTGCACCGAAGGGTTCGTCCATCAACAACACGCGCGGGCCGGTGGCCAGTGCGCGCACAATGCCCACGCGTTGTTTCATGCCACCGGAAAGCTGATCGGGGTAATGGTTCTCGAATGGCAGCAAACCAGCCAAGCCCAACAAGGTGCGCGCTTTGCCTTCGCGTTCATGGCGGGCCATGCCTTGCAGCTTCAAGCCAAACTCAACGTTTTCGCGCACCTTGAGCCAAGGAAAGAGTGAGTACTGTTGAAACACCACACCACGTTCGGCACTGGGGCCATGAATGGCCTGACCATCCATGGTGACCACACCATCGCTGGGCTTCAGGAACCCGGCCACAATGTTCAACAGCGTACTTTTGCCGCAACCTGATGGGCCAACCACCGACACAAACTCACCGGGCTGCACATTCAGAGAAACATCCTGCACAGCAGCAAAACGCGCACCGTTTTGAATGAAGTTCACCTGCACATTGCTCAGTTCAATACAGCCCTCGGGCTTTTTCACAGTGCTGTTCATTTTCCACCTCCGGGCCCGGCAATGTGTTGCCAAGGCATGAGCAAACGGGCCAGCAGCAAAATACCGCCACTGCACAACAAACCCAACACGCCAATCACGATCATGCCCAGCACAATGTTGGGGTACTCAATCAGCGAGTACGCTTCCCAAGTGAAATAACCCACACCGAACTGGCCTGAAATCATTTCCGCTGCAATCAGCGACACCCAAGCCACGCCCATGCCCACCGCCAAACCGGTGAATACATTGGGTAGGGCTGCAGGCAATATCACTTTGGTCAGCATGGTGAACTCATTTGCACCCAAACTTTTTGCAGCGCGCAGCAGCACTGGGTCAACGCCCTTCACACCCGCCATGGTGTTGATCAGGATTGGAAAGAAGGCGCCAATGAAGGTGATGAAAATAATGCTGCTTTCTGTGGTGGGCCACAGCATGATTGAAATGGGCACCCAGGCAATCGCAGGAATTGGGCGCAACACTTCAAGCGCTGGAAACATGAGGCCCCGCACCACCGCAAAGCGGCCGCACAGCAGGCCCAAGGTGACACCCAGGGCTGTGGCCATGGCAAAGCCCTGCATAATGCGCACCACACTTTTCCAGATGTTGGTCTGGAAGCGCTGGTTTTGCATCAACTCGACCATGTTGGTGAACACTTCACCCGGCGTGGGAATATTGTTGAAGCGCACATAAAAGTCGAGCTTGTACAAAGTGGCCACATACCAGAAGGCCACCAATGCGCCGATCGACAAAAACGTCATCAACGCAGCCAAGCTGTGCTTTTTTACACTGATCAAAAACAGTTCACGTGCAGGCAGTTTTTCAGCCACTTCGGCTTTGGCACGCGCTGCAACGCGTGGCGCACTGCCGGGTGCGTCCACCGCTTGCAAGGCAGGCTCTTTCGCCCCGGGGGCGAGGGTACTGGCTTTCACCACCGGGGCATACGGCTTCGCAGCCGCGGGCATTTGAATTTCAAGAGGTCGGGACATGGTTTATTTCCCCACTACTGCAAGTGCAAGTGCATCGTCATAGAGGCCCACTTTGCCGCCGTTCTTCGCAGCAAAAGCCTCTGCGTCTTTCTTCAACAGAAAGGGCACAATCTCGGGAGTTTTGGCACCGGCTTTCAGGGAATAAAATGCTTTGTCGGCAAACACCTTGATCTTCATGCTTTGGTCGTACACATAGGCCACGCCAATTTTTTTGCCCTCACCTTGGGCTTTCTTAATGGCAGCCAGTGTGCAGTTGGCCGACTTGTAAGCAGTAATTGCGCCGCCTTCAATCCATACTTCACCAGCTTGGCGTGACTCGGTAATCTTGCCGCCGCACAGCGGGTCGGTGCCGCTAATTTCATAGTTGGTGGTGCTGGCTTTTTGCTTGGCGTAATCCAGGCCCAGTTCTTTAAACGCTTGCTTCACATAGGTTTCATCAACCCATGCATCGGCGTCAAAATCTTTTACACGGCCCATGCGCTTGAGTACACCATGATCATATTTCACGGTTTCAACCCACTTGGGCTTGATGGTGGGGTCCAAAGTGTGCACACCGCCTGGGCCTAAAAACATGTAAGCCACTTCTTTCTCAATGCGGGTCCATTCTTCAATTTTTGCGGCAGCCTGCACCGGGTTTTTGCGCACCCAGTCGTTGGCTTCCATCAATGCCTTGATGTAGGCCACCACAAACTCGGGGTACTTTTTGGCGAAGTCTTCGCGCACCACCACGCCGTGAAACGTGGGCACTTTGGTTTCAGCACCATCGAAAATTTTGCGGGCAAAACCACGGTACGGAAGAAGCTCGGCAAACGGCACAAAGTCGGCGTGGCCGTCAATACGTTTTTCTTGCAGGCTGGAAGTACCCACTTCCGGGCTTTGGCTTGAAAGTTCGAAGTCTTCCGCCGTCCAGCCTCGGTCTTCGAGCGCTTTGAGCAACATACCATGTGCTGCCGACCCAAAAGGCACGGAGAGTTTTTTGCCTTTCAGGTCAGCCAGCTCATAGTAAGGGGAGTCTTTGTGCACCACCACACCGTTGCCTGCGCCTTCCGCGTTGTAGGCAATCAATGCAATCAGGCGGCTTTTGGTTTCATTGCCGTTTTGAAACGTGGCACCGTTCACCAGCAGCGGGTAGTCGCCCATCATGCCGATTTGTAAGGTGTTGGCCACCATGCCGTTGGTCACGGGTGGGCCAGAAGTGAAGTTTTGCCATTCCAGTTTGAATTGAATGTCTTTGAAACGTGGCACTTTGGCCAGGTGCTTTTCAATCAAACCGAGTTCTTTCAACACCACGCCGCCAGTCACTGTGTTGGTGGTGGTGTTTTGTGTACCAATTCCTACTGTGACCACTTCGGCCAGTGCTGGAAATGAAAGTGTGCAGGCCACCAGCGCGCTGGCTGCGCGAATACCGATGGACCTGCTTGCTACCTTGCCCTGTGCTGCGATTCCTTTGAAGATTCCCGTGTTCATGTCAACAATCCTTTTCAATAGACTCGTTTCAAAATAGGTATCAGGTGGACATCTCTTCGGGTTCATGCCTTGTCTGTGCAGGCTTCTTCCAGGTACTGCTTTTTGTTCGTGATATCAACCCAGGCGTCGGCGTCGGCAAGCGGCTCTTTGGCGCTGTCAATCACCGGCCACTGCTGGGCCAACCGTGCATTGATTTCAATGAATTCCTGCTGGTCTGCGGGCACATTGTCTTCTTCGAAAATTGCGCTGGCTGGGCATTCAGGAATGCACACACCACAATCGATACAGCCTTCCGGATTAATCACGAGGAAGTTCGGCCCCTCATGAAAACAATCCACCGGGCACACCGACACGCAGTCGGTGTATTTGCATTTGATACAGGCTTGCGTCACCACGAATGTCATGGCTGTTCCCCTTAGCTGTGTTTCAGCGTGATGTTGGTCAGTGCCAGTCGGGCCAGTTTGCGTACATCGGGGTCGTTGTCTTCCAGCGCTTTCTCAAGCGCTGGGATTGCCCGTTTGTCACCAATTTCACCCAAGGCAATGGCTGCCTCTTTTCTCAAATTACTCACTGTGTCATTCATGGCTTCCACCAAGGCAGGCAACGCAGGCAAGGCCTTCATGACACCCAAGGCACGCGCAGCTTTCACGCGCACTTGCCAGTAATCGTCTTGCATGGCTTTCACCAATTCATCGGTGGCCTGTGCCATGCCCAGCTTGCCAATGGTGGCTGCGGCTTCTTCACGCACCATCCACACGCTGTCATTCAAAGCCCGCATCAGTGACGGCAATACACTGACCTCATTGGTGTAACCCAATGCACCCACAGCAATACGGCGCACTTCACCATCAGGGTCGTGTGCTGCCACTTCAGCCAACTCACCCACTGCCTCGGCACGCTTCAAGTAACCCAGCACGCCCACTGCTTCACGTCGCACTGCCGGGCTTGGGTCTTTCAACTGGGTCAAGGCGGGCTCGTAAGCTTCGGGCACCCGCAATGCACGCACTGCTTTCAGGGCCAGCGAACGCACTGTGGCATCGGCATGGGTTAGCAAAGGGATCAAGGGCGGGGCTGATTCCGATTCTTTCAATTCAGCAAGCACCAAACCGGCCGCTTCTTGAACCACTGCTGATGTATCTAGCAGCATCTGTGCCAAAGCCGTGACCGTGGTTTGGTCCTCAAAACCTTCCAGTGCACGCACTGCTTCCAGGCGTACATTGGCGTCGGCATCTTGCAGGCAAGGCAGCAGCAACAACTCAATGTCATCTTCATCGCTGTAAGGCAAGTCGATCACAGCCAGTCGGCGCACTTCGGCATCGGGGCTGTTTAGCCGTTCTTGCAGGGTAGGAATTGCAATGCTCATGGTGTGCTCCTTTTCAGCGCAGCAAGAATGGAATGTCCACGTGCACCGCGCCTGTGGGGCAATCTTTTTCACAGGGCAGGCAGTACCAGCATTCATCAAATTTCATGAAGGCTTTGCCGGTGACGTGGTCAATGGCAAGTACGTCTAGCGGGCATACATCCACACACACCGTGCAACCTTTTTCAGCAATGCATTTCTCGGAATCCACCTTGACGGGGACTTGGGTAATTGTTGCGGCCATGGTCATGTTCAGTACCTCTCGTGTTGAGTGTTGGGGCAAATCAAGCGGCTTCACCGACCACGCGCAAGCGCTGGTAAGCATCCATTTCCTTTTCATCGATGGGCACAATGTAGGGCTCGATTTCCTTTTTCTTCATGGCCATTTGGCCTTGTTCGTTCTTGTACAACAGGGTGTGACAGAACCAGTTTTTGTCGTCGCGCTCGGGGTAATCCACATTGAAGTGGTACAGACCCCAGCGACTTTCCGTGCGGAACAGGCTGGCGCGTGCCGCCATTTCTGCGCAGTCGATAATCGAATGGGTTTCCATGGCCCGCATCAGCTCATGCGGGTTGGTGGCCACCATTTGTGCAGCATCGGCGCGCACTTCATCCATGCGGCGCAAACCGATCTGGTATTTGCGCGTTACTTTGGGTGGCTGTAAGTAGTCGTTTACCAAACGACGTGTTTTGTATTCCACCTGGAAAGGGGTCGGACCATCGGTGCGCAACAGAGGCGCTTCAATGCGGTCGTGCTCGGCTTGTACCTGGGCTTCGTCCAGTTCATTCAAGGTGTTGTCGGCGCAGTAAGCAGCGGCATTTACACCGCAAATCTTTCCGTACACGAATGCACCCAGCATGTAGTTGTGAGGTACGCTGGCGCAGTCTCCGGCAGAGTACAAGCCGGGCACGGATGTTTCACCTTGCGCATTAATCCAGATGCCTGAAGCACTGTGACCACTGCAGAATCCGATTTCGGATATATGCATTTCGATCATTTCCTTGCGGTAGTTGTTGCCACGTTGTTCGTGGAAACGGCCGCGGCTTGGGCGCTCATTGGTGTGCAGAATTACTTCAATTTCGCTGATGGTTTCTTCGGCCAGGTGGTCCAGCTTCAGGAACACAGGGCCGTTGCCGCTTTGCAGTTCGCGGTAAAACTCCATCATCATTTGGCCACTCCAGTAATCGCATTCAATGAAGCGCTCACCGGCTGCGTTGGCGGTGTAACCACCGAAGGGGCCGGTTACATAGGCACAGGCAGGGCCGTTGTAGTCCTTAATCAGCGGGTTGATCTGGTAGCACTCCAGGTTGGCCAGTGCAGCGCCTGCATGGTAGGCCATGGCGTGGCCATCGCCGCAGTTGGTTGGGTTCTCGTAGGTGCCCATCAAGTAGCCGGAAGAAGGCAAGCCCATTCGGCCTGCGGCACCGGTTGCAATAATGGCGGCCTTGCAGCGAATGACATAAAAATCTGCGGTGCGGCAATCGAATCCCATCACACCTGTGATCTCGCCATTCGCACCGGTCAACAGGCGCGTACACACCACGCGGTTGGTCACTTCAACCCTTGTACGCTTGAGCTGACGGTACAACACGCGCTTCATGTTGTGGCCTTCAGGCATGGGCAACACATAACTGCCCAAGTGGTGAACCTTGCGCACTGAATAGTCGCCAGTTTCATCTTTCTCGAATTTCACGCCCCATTTGTCGAGCTCTTGAATCATGTCGAAGCTATTGGCGGCATAGGCCATCACACCTTCCTGGTCCACAATGCCGTCGTTGGCAATCGTGATTTCCTTCACATACTGTTCAGCTGTGGCGTGGCCTGGAATTACCGCGTTGTTCAGTCCGTCCATGCCCATGGAAATTGCGCCGCTGCGTTTCACGTTGGCTTTGTCCACCAACAGCACGCGCAGCTTCGGGTTTTGTTCTTTCGCTTTCACGGCAGCCATGGGGCCGCCTGTGCCGCCACCAATCACTACCAGGTCGTATTCCAAGTCGATGCGTTTCATGTTCACACTCCTCAAGTTCGGTTGATGCGCAAGCGATACTGGAATGCATCGCCCCGGTAATACAGGTATTCAAAGTCAATGGGCGTGTCGCCCGCGTAAGTCATTCGTTCCATGCGCAGCAAGGGGCAGCCCTCGTCCACACGCAGTTGGTGGGCCAGCGATTCATCCGCAGAAATCGCCTCAATTTGCAGATCGGCGTGGGTCAGGTTGTAGCCGTGATCGTTTTCAAGAATCGCGAAAATATCTCGAACCGCCAGGTCTTCCTGCAGCAGCTTTTCACCAATCTCGATCGGGAAATAACTGACATCCACTGAAATAGGTTCGCGATTCAAAAAGCGCAGGCGTTGAATTTCAAATACAGGCTGACCAGGTTTGACATGCAGGCGATTGGCCACCTGCGCGGTGGCTTCAACAGACTTAGCACTGAGCACGTTCGAATATGTTTCGTAACCCGAGGACGACATGGCCTCGCCAAAACCCTGCAAGCGCGACAGGCTTTGAAATGCTTTAGGCTTGGACACAAAACTGCCCTTGCCCATCACCTTGAATATCAGCCCTTCTTTTTGAAGGTCGCCAAGTGCCTGGCGAATCGTGATCCGGCTTACGCCAAACATGCGGATCATCTGGCTTTCAGAAGGCATTTGTGTGTGGGGTGCATACGTGCCATCAAGAATGCATTTGCGCAACTTTTCACGCACCTGGGTATACAAAGGCAATGCCGATACATTCGTATCGAAAGCCTGCTCTTCTACTGCTTTGATCGCTGATTTCTCGCTCATGTTTGCTGCCTGAATCAAACTTGTTATGACAGGTCATGATATGCATAGACCGTGCCAGCTTTTGTTGCACCGTAGCAGTGCCGTTTTAACCGTTTTACCTATTTATTACGTGTACTTGCACAGGGTTGAATTTTTTGCACAACCCAAATTAATGCGTTGCAGCACCGCTTTGAATCACATGCACCAATACAAAACCTGATGCCCAAAGGTGAATGCACAGCACACTGCCCAAGGCCCACACCTTCAAACCTGCGGCCCGCAAATCAACCCAGCGCGTACCCACACCCAAGGCCGCCAGGCCGGTGGCCATTAGCAGCTGGGACAAATCAACCAAGGCGATTTCCAACTGCATGTTCAGCACACCCGTGGATTTCAAAACCACAGCCAATAGAAATCCCCACAGAAACGCGGGAGGCTGCATGGAGACATTGCTTAAGGGAGCTCCCGCCTGCTTGCGCTGTTCACGCACCATGCTCCAGGCCAGCCACACCATGGCCGGGGCCAACAAAGCCACGCGCAACATTTTCTCGATCAAGGCGAATGTGGGTGCTTCACCACCCACCAAGGCTGCACCAGCCACCACATGCCCCAATTCATGCACGCTTAAGCCCAGCCAAAGGCCCGTGAAATCGGCCTGCAAATTGAACAGCCACTGAAAACCCGGAATGGCAAACATGCTGAGTGTGCCAAACACAACCGCCGTGCCCAAGGCAGCGGATGTGGCTGCAGGCGGCGCACGCAACACTGAATCCGCTGCAGCAATGGCGGCACCACCGCAAATTGCACTGCCTGCGCCAATCAACAAAAAGCTGCTGGCCTGCAGGCCCATGCGCTTGCCCAACCAGGCTGCCAGGCCCAAAGTGCTGACCACCACAAACACCGCCGCCAATACACCTGCCCAACCCACTGCCAGCAAATCAGCAAACCCCAACTGGAAACCAAACAGGGCAATGCCGGTGCGCATCACATGGCGGCGTGCAAAGCCAAACCCGGCGTGCCCGTGCTGCGCCAATGCGGGTGCAGCATTGCCCAAGGCCATGCCTAAAAACATGGCCAGTGGCAACAGGCCCAAACCCCATGCTGCCAAACCACCCTGCACTGCTCCAAGCCAGGCAAAAGCCGCCAATACCATGCTTAGAAGCAGGCCGACAGGCAAAGCAGTGTTGGGGGCTTGAAGAACGCGCATGAATCATGAATTCAAAAAAGACACCTTATGGTGATGCTTTTTTTCTCATATCCATAGACAATGAAATTCCTGTATTCATAACTTAGGGTTATGTATGAACCTGCACTTGCTTCGAATATTTGTCTGTGCTGTTGAGGAAAACAGTTTCACCAAGGCGGCAGACCAACTGGGCATTAGCCAGCCTGCTGTTTCAAAAGCCGTGCGCGAACTTGAATCGCAACTGGACACCCTGCTGCTTGAACGCCAAGGCAAGTACTTCAAACCCAACGAGGCTGGGCAGGTGTTGTACGACTACGGCAAAAGCCTGTTCGCCATGGAGCGCGAGGCCAGCGAAGTGCTGCGTGCTTTCAAGAACCTGGAACGCGGGCGGCTGATTGTGGGTGCCAGCACCACGGTGGCCAGCTACTGGCTTGCAGCTTATTTGAAAAAGTTCTCCGACAAGCACCCAGGTGTGGAAATACAAGTGGTGGGCGCCAACACTGAAAGCGTTGCCCAACTGTTGTTGGACTGCAAAGTGGATGTGGCCCTGGTGGAAGGCGAAGTGAACGACGAACGAATCGAAACGCGTTTGTGGCGCACCGAGGAAATGGTGGCCATTGCACCCAGCTTCGAGAGCAGCGTGCGCAAGCGCGAACTGGAGCAGCAGGTGTGGATACTGCGCGAACAGGGTTCAGGCAGCCGCAATGTGGCGGAGCAACTGCTGCTGAACATGGGAATACAAGCCCAGCGCACATTGGAAATGAACAGCAACGAGGCCATTATTCAAGCGGTGGCAGCGGGCTGCGGTGTGGGCATTGTGCCGAAAATTACCGCACGCGATCAGCTTGCCTTGCGGCGGGTAAAACGCTTTGCATTGGGTTCAGGAAAAATGGAACGCCCCTTGTTCAGGCTGCGCTTGCCACACAGGCCGTTGAGCAATGCCGCATTGGCATTTGAGGCTTTGTTGGGAGCGACAGTTGCAGCATAGCCCCCAGGGGCGTTCTGTCAATTCGCCTTCCAAAACCAATACTCCGCCTTGTAGTCCACCTCGGCTTTTTCTCCTTCATTGTCAGCTGAGCACTTTTTGGCAGGTGCAACACCACCCTGTGTTTTCACGCGCTGTATATAACTGATCGCAGTCAAGGCACCAAGACCGCCAGAAACGTCGGCTTTCACCAGTTGAAGGGGAATGTTTTTGCTGCCATTGGGCGACACAGCCACTTGCGAGCCGGTGACAAACGAGCCGTCTTTGTGGCTCCAACGTGCGGGCGGGCCAGAGTAATCGCCCACTTTCTCACCGCCCTCATCGCTCAGTTCGGCTTTCGGGCCAACCATGCTCCACTTGTAAGTGGTCAGCGGGTCTTTTTCTTTGCTGCACTGGTATTCAATGGTTCCGCTGGCTTTGGTTTCAAGCACCAAAGTATTGGCTGTTGCCACCTGGATCAGCGCTGGCAAACCTTTCTGTGCAGAATCAGTTTGTGCAAAAGCCAAAGGTTGCGCGCAAAGCGTGGTCAAACCCAACATCAACAAACTGGTTTTTTTCATGTGTATTGCCTCGTGCTGCTTTGTTTCATTAACTAAGGCTAACGTGGGCAAAACCTGATGCGTTTACAACACCGCCTAAAACACACCCCGCATCATGTTCACAGCAATGCCAAACACCACCACTGCAAACACTTTTCGAAGCAAAGGTGCAGGTAAAATGTGAGCCGCCTGCGCACCCCACGGGGCAAGCAACACGCTGGCCACCACCGTGAACAGCAAGGCGGGTGTGTATACAAAACCCAGGCTGCCTGTGGGCAGGCCCGGTGCTGTCCAGCCATTGAAAATGAAACCAATGGTTCCGCCCAGGGCAATTGGAAAACCCATGGCCGAGGCCGTGCCAATTGCATTTCTAATCGACACATTGCACCACACCAAAAACGGTACGGTAAGCGCGCCACCGCCCACTGCAACCAGTGAGGACGCCGTACCAATGAAGGTGGCTACGCCCATTTGCCCGTTGCGCCCCGGCAATACTCGGCCGGGCTTTGGCTTGTATTCAAAGAACATTTGAAACGAGGCCAACCCCATGAACAGCGCAAAGAACACAATCAGGAAAGTGGTAGAAACATGCCGAGCCAGGAAAGTACCAAAAAGGGTGCCCAGCAGAATACCGGGGATGAAATTTTTCACGACATCCCAACGCACAGCGCCATGCAAGTGGTGCGAGCGCACACTGGACACCGAGGTGAACAGAATGGTGGCCATGGAAGTGCCGAGCGCCAAACGGAAATGCCACTGCCCCGGCAAGGCGGCCAGTTTGAAGGCCCACACCAGCGCGGGCACCAACACACTGCCGCCGCCCACACCCAATAGGCCCGCCAGAAAACCGGCAACCACACCAATGGCAATGTACGCAGCAACAGCCTGCACTGTAAAAATTTCAGCGAACAGCGCTGCGTTCAGGTCAACCAATTCAATGCGCCTTCAAAGGTTTGAAACTCGGACAAAGAACGTGCCTGCACATTCGGAAACCGTTCACGCACCATGCGGGTCAGCGTATTGCCAGGCCCCACTTCGAAGTAAACCGTGGCACCCATCTCGGCGGCCAAGTCCAGTGTGCGTGCCCACTGCAGGGGTTCTGAAATTTGACGTGCAAGGCAATCAATTGCGCCATCACGACGCTCTACAGGACTGCCGTCCAGCGCACTGAGCACCGGGCAATTGAATCCGTGCCAACTGGCTGCTTCCAGCGCACTTTTAAATTCGGCACTGGCATCCTTCAACCACGGTGTGTGCGAGGGCACTTGCACATTCAGATGCACCACATGCGCACCCAGCTCGCGCTCCATACCTTTGCAAATGAACTTCATCACAGCCGTGGGACCGGCCAACACTGCGTGTTGTTCATCATTCACAATGGCCACAGCCAAGCCATGTTCTTGTGCCAGCGCATTGAGTTTGTCAATTCGAACCCCCTTCACAGCCATCATGCCGTATGCAGCCGGTGCAGCGCGGTCCATGCACTGTGCACGCTTCACAGCCAAATCAACACCATTCAGGGCCTGTACACTGCCTGCCACCACGTGGGCGGTCAGTTCACCAATGCTGTAACCGGCGCTTAAATTCGCATGTTTGCCTTGTGCTTTCAGTGCATTCGCCACAGCTGCGCCTGCAGCAACAATCAGGGGCTGGGCATGTGCGTTGGCAAAACACAATTCGGAATTCTGCGACACCGCCATGGCATCAAAAGGCATGGCTGCCAACAAAGGTTCAAGGTGTGGCGCAATCAAGGGCTCGGCCAACAAACGCGGCAACATGTCGACGGTTTGGCTACCCTGCCCCGGGCACAAAATGCACAAGGTCATCAGCGGGCCACCATGAAGTTGGGCAGCTCTGAATTGACTTGCACCAGCGCCTGCACAAACAGCGCGGCAGACAACAAATCGGCGCTGCCGCCCGGGCTTAACCATTGCGATTCAAACTGCGCACACAGGTGTTGTGCTCTGCTTTTCCAGCCCGGTGCAAATACACCACCCTCTGCCAGAAATTGATCAACCCGGCTTTGGGCCCACTGCAAACCTTTCAAGCCACCGCGATGTGCAAGGTTGGTGTCGGGGAGCTTGCCGATGGTGCACACCAGGGCATGCAACTGCGCCTGTTCGGGTGAAATACCCTCTGACAAGGCCCAACGCAGCTGGGGCACCGTGGTCCAAAACAGCACCGGAAAACCCTCGGCGGCTTGCTCGCGGGCACCTGGTAAACCAAAGGCGTCTTTTACCAACCGGCCATGTGTGGGCGCATCCAGGTGTTGAACCTGGTCTTGCACACCTGCCAACAAAATATTCACGCCCCATTTGGCAGCCACCAACCGGCCCAGGCTGATCGGCTCAAAACAACCGTGTTCGCGAAACTGGGCACCCGCTGCACCCGCCAGCAAACCCATCAGGAAAATGGCGCCTTTGTGGGTGTTTACGCCCCCTGTGGCCTTGAACATGGCTTTCTCGGCAGCCAGGCCATGGGCCTGTAATGTTCTGAATTCTGCACCCTCAATGCCCGATGCAAAACAGGCCCCGAAGTACCCCCGCAACGCATCAATACTGCGGTGGAAAGTGGCGCAATTCATGTCGGCATGGCTACCATTGTTGCCAGGGCACACCAAGCCTGGCTTGTACTCCAGGTCCACTTCCTGCCGAAGGGCGTCACACGCCGCTGCATCGATTCGCGCGACCAGTTCCTTCATGCAGCACTCCCGATCGGGCATTGAAAACCCTGCTGATACGTCGCCAATGTAACTAGTTTCACAGCGTGATTGCTTTTACAAAGCAACTGCGAATCTACATTTCGAAGCCCTTGAAAAAGTTCTCGCCACTGCACAGCCTGGCCACTCGGGTTCAGCACCTCGCCATCGACTTTGAGCTCGGGATATTCAGTTTGAAGGGCATTCAGAAAAATGCACAGTGTCTCGGCTTCAAACCAACTCACTGGTTTGAAGAGCACATCAAGATCGGAGTTTTCAGTGAGGCACGGCAAACCGGTTAACACCTGCACAGCGCTTGAACCATAGACATGCGCAGCAATGTGCTGCTGATCCAGAAACCGCTGCAAGGCTGCAGCCCCAGCCTGCCAATGCTGCGGCAATTGCGGCAGCACTACACCCAAGCCAGGCCCGTGCTGATGCTTTTGAATGCCTTGATTGTTCACGATGAAAGACAAGCGTCGTTTTCCCCAGGAAGCAGGCTCAGCCAAACCCACCCGCAGGCAATTGGGTAACACCTCATCCTGACGCGCCACAATTAGCGGGTAGCCGCCAAGTACCCAGCGGTGCAACAGCGACAAAGCGCTGATGGGTTCCTGGGGCAGCGGGCCGGCATACTCGGCATGCTTGACCGAATCAATGTGTAGCCAAACCAGATCATGGCGATTGAAAGTGATCATGTGGTGCTTATGGGCTTGTCGTCAATTGGCCAGAACACGCTCAATCACCACGCCAGCAGCCTTTCTGCCACCGCGTTCAACGCCCCGCGCAATGCGGGAGTCCGTGCCAATGTCTTCACGCGATTTGGCTTGCAAACCAGCAATTGCTGCGGCCAGTTGCGCGGCATAGTCGCCTTGCCACACTGCGTCAAGATGGCCCATGCGCAAATAATTTTCCACGCCGGGCGAAAACACGGGCGACTGTTTGGCCAGTTCTTGCAAATGGTCCAAAGGAATTTTTGTGATGCGCGACATCGCCGGCAAATTCATGACTTTGATTTCTGCATCAGACAAGGCATAGCAGGCATCGGCCATCATGCCGGTGCTGATATAACCACCACTGACTGCTTCGCCGTACACCACACTCACGATCACATGGCCACGCTGGCGTGCCAGTTCAACCGCCTTGGCCAGGTGTGCCATGTAGCCATTCAAACCCATCAGTTCATCGCGGCGGCGAAGGCGTTGCCCCTGCGTGTCCAGCAAAAACACAATGGGCTCGCCCGGGCGCTGCTTGATGGTTTCAATCACCACGCGCGCCATGGTCAGGGCCATGTCGGCACCCACCTCGGCTTTTTCAGCAGTGCCAATTACGGTCACCTGCTGATTGCCGACAGTTGCTCGGCCATAGAAATGATCTGCCTCCAGGTACTCTGCTTTCCAGCCGCTGGCGAACAATGCGTTTAACACTTGATCCCGGTTCATTGCGCACCCCTTGCCACATCGCGTGCAACGCTTGTTGCGCGCACAAATTCATCAGCGGGCATCAATGCCAGCTCTTCGGCACTGGGCAGCCCCAAGCGTTGCCAAATTTCTTTGGCATCGCGGCAGTCACCAAACTGCTCAAGCCGTTGCGTCAACATGGCGTGCTCGGCTTCCAGGTTCTCCAGGTCAAAACTCACCTTGCCGGAATCGAGTGCAGCCAAAGCAGCGTTTCGAAATGCATCCACTTCATCGGCCACCAAGGCTTGAATATCTCCCATCACATAACGGTGCTTGCCACCGCTGACCCGCCACACCAGCGCACGGTCACGTGAATCGAATTCTTCCACGCCATACACGGTTTCAATCACCTCCGGGCCAGACATCGCCAGGCGCCCTTCTTCGGACATGATCAGTACATCGCAGCAACGGGCAATCAGGCCAGTACCGCCGAAGCAACCCGCTGCGCCACCAATCAGGCCAATGAATTGAATGCCTTGTGCGCGGGCTGCACACACGGCACGCATAATTTCCGACACTGCGATTAATCCGGCATTGGCCTCGTGCAGGCGCACGCCTCCACTCTCGAAAATCAACAGCACTGCGCGAGGTTTTTCCTTCACGGCTTTGGCAATGAGTGCGGTTATTTTTGCACCATGCACTTCGCCAATGGCACCGCCCAGAAACTCACCTTCCTGGGCGGCCACCAGCACAGGTGCGCCACCCAAAGTGGCTCGCCCAATGACCACACCATCATCAAATGCAACCGGTTGTTCAAGCAGCGCCATGTGCGGGCTGCTGATGCGATCGGAGGGCTTCAGGATTTCCTGAAAACTGCCTGCGTCGCACACGGCCTGCACACGCTCGCGTGCACTGGCTTCCAGAAAACTATTGGCCATGCTGGTTCTCCCATGCCTCAATGGCTTGGTCCAGGCGCAGGCTGACCACAGCCGGTGTTGCGCCCACATCGTGAATTTCAATCTTCAAACCGCCTGCATTTTTTCGCTCTGCGAAATCGGCCAGTACGGCTTGCCAAATTTGTCCGAAACCGCGTGCGGAGGTTTGAATATCCACTGAACACTGCGCGGTATCCTCCCCTTTCTCCAGCAACACTTCGCAGTTGCCGCTGGCAGTGACGCCCACCAGCACGGCATCGCGATTTGTGGGCTGCGCCTTGCTGGGCAAGTTGTATTTCAGTTGTTCCATACTCATGATGAAAGCCCCTTACCAATTGCGGAAGCGGCTGGGCGGGTTGTACAAACCACCCGAAGCACGCACCAAGTCTTTCACGGTTTTCGCAGCCAACAGATCGCGTGTGGCATCGCGCCGGGCAATGCCCAGGTCTTCGGCGCGTTTGATCACGCCACGCGCACGCAGTTCTTCGACCTTTTTCTTGTCGCGTGCCATGCCCACTTCGGTGTAACCCGCCACGCCACGAATGGCTTGCTCGCGTTCTTCCTCGCCACGACACAACAGCAAATTCGCAATGCCTTCTTCGGTCACAATGTGGGTTACATCGTCACCAAATATCATCACGGGCGGGTTGTTCAAACCCATGCTGTCGGCCAAATCCCAAGCGTCCAGACGTTCAACAAATGCGGGCGCCATGTGCTCTCGGAATGTTTCAACCATTTGCACCACCAGCTTGCGGCCACGCGGCATGTGTTTTGGGTTGGCTTGCGCTTCACGGCCTGCTTTCACCCAGGCTTCGCTTTCATGCCTGCGGCCACGTGCATCTGCGCCCATATTGGGTGCGCCACCGAAACCGGCAATTCGACCCTTGGTGGCCGTACTGCTGTTGCCGTAGGTGTCAATTTGCAAGGTTGAGCCAATGAACAGGTCGCAGGCGTAGTGTCCTGCTGCCTGACAAAAAGCGCGGTTGCTGCGCATGCTGCCATCGCCCCCAGTGAAGAACACATCGGGTCTTGCGGCAATGTATTTTTCCATGCCCAGTTCGCTACCGAAGCTGTGCACGCTTTGTACAAAACCGGCTTCAATCGCAGGTATTAACGCAGGGTGCGGGTTCAGCGCCCAGTTGGTACAAACTTTTCCTTTCAAACCCAATTGCTCGCCATAGGTGGGCAGCAGCAGTTCGATGGCTGCAGTGTCGAATCCAATGCCGTGGTTCAAACGCTTCACACCGTACTCGGCGTAAATGCCCTTGATCACCATCATCGCCATCAACACCTGAATTTCTGAAATTTGCGCAGGGTCGCGCGTGAACAGCGGTTCAATGTAATTGGGGCGCGGTGCCTGTATTACAAAATCCACCCAATCCGCAGGCACATCCACACGCGGCAAGGTGTCGCGTATTTCATTGACCTGCACAATCACAATGCCGTTTTTAAATGCAGCGGCTTCCACAATCGCAGGCGTGTCTTCGGTATTCGGGCCGGTGTACAAATTACCCTGTGCATCGGCGGCTTCTGCAGCAATTAACGCCACATTGGGCGTTAAGTCGACGAAGTAACGGCCAAACAATTCCAGGTAAGTATGAATCGCATTGATCTTGATTTTTCCGGCTGCCACCAGGTTGGCCAGGCGCGCACCTTGTGGACCCGAAAACGAAAAGTCGATTTCTTTGGCAATGCCTTTGTCAAACAAGGCTGTGTGTTCAGGCAAAGCCACCACCGACTGCAACAAATGCAAATCATGCACCTGTTGCGGGCTGACTTTGGCCAGGCACTGCGCCAGAAAATCTGCCTGCTTTTGGTTATTGCCTTCCAGGCAAACCCGGTCGCCCGGCTCAATCACACTTTCAAGCAAAGCCACGGTCTGGTCCGCCTTGACCACCTTGCCGGAATTGCCCCCGGCAAGGTGGGAAGCGCGGCCCAACCGGGCCGCCTTGGATTGTTGCCCTTGGCGCCATGCCCTGTTGGTCATGCTCATTTTTAATCTTCCTGCTTAGTAGTCGTAGAACATGTCGGGCAAGAACATCACTACTTCCGGAAACACTGACAAGAAGGCGATGTAGCCGGCGATGATCAAAATGAACGGAACAATGCCGCGGAAAATTTCACCGAACTTGATGTCAGGCGCAATGCCGTTGATCACGAAAAGGTTCAAACCCACAGGCGGTGTAATCAGCCCCAGTTCCATGTTGATTGTCAAAATAATGCCGAACCAGATTGGGTCGAAACCAGCTGCCAGAATGGGCGGCAAGATAACGGGTGTGATCATCAGGATAATGGCCACAGGTGGCAGGAAGAAACCCAGCACCAGCAACAACATATTCACCCAGAACAACAAGGCCCACTTCGACATTTCCAGTGCCACCAGCCATTCCGCCATGCTTTGGCTAATACGCAGATAGCTCATTACATAGGTGAACAGGAATGACATGGCAATGATCATCATCACCATGCAGCTTTCTTTGGCGGTGCCGGTGAAAATAGCGCGAAGGTCTGTCCACTGGTAACACTTGTACAGTGCAATCACCAGAATCAAGGCAGCCACCGCACCTACGCCTGCCACTTCAGAAGGTGTACCGAAGCCGCCGTACATGGCACCCATGATCAAACCGATCAACAAGAGGAAAGGCAGCAGTCGTGGCAGCGACTCCATTTTCTCCTTCCAGGTGAAATGTTCTTTTTGGGCTACTTTTGCAATTTCTTCTGGGCTTGCGGTTTTCATCCATTCATGGCGGTCACGAATGAATTTCACCACTACCCAAACCGAGAACAGCACGGCCAATAAAATGCCGGGTACGATGCCAGCAATGAACAATTTGCCGATGGATTGCTCTGCCATCACACCGTAAATAATCAGCGTAATGCTGGGTGGAATCAAAATGCCCAGTGTGCCACCTGCGGCAATCAGGCCGGAGGCCAATGCACCGCTGTAACCACGCTTGCGCATTTCGGGAATGCCCATGCCGCCAATGGCTGCACAGGTTGCAGGGCTTGAACCGCACAGCGCTGCGAAAATGGTGCAACCCATCACGTTGGCCACGCCCAGACTTCCGGGCATACGGTACAGCCAACGGTAAGCCGATTCGTACAAATCAACAGCTGCCCGGGTTTTACCAATCGCCGCACCCATGAGAATGAACAGCGGAATGGTGAGTAAAGTGAAGTTTTCAAGTTCACCAAAAATGGTTTCTGCAATCAAATGAATATTGGTTGCAGGCATGAAAAAATACATGATGATCACTGCCGAGGAACCCAAGGCAAACGCAATGGGCATGCCCGAGAACAGCAATACCAAAGTGAGGGCCGTGTAGATCAGGCCGATTTCGACGACGCCCATATTAGCCCCCTTGTCCGCTGGTTGTAGTGGCGTGCCCATGCTTTGGCAATTCGGGCGCTTTGCCCATCAAGCCTTCAACAATTTGCACAACGAATTGCAGTGTCAGCAACAGCATGCCGAACGCCATAAAGAAGTAAGGAATCCACAACTTGGGTCCCCAGGTCGAACTGGTGGTCCAGCCCTGGTCCCAGGCCTCATGGCAATACACTGCCGACAAATAGGCCACCAAGCCACAGAACAACATCGAGAGAATGTCGCCCAGCAACAGACGAATTCGGCTGGCGCGTTTGGACATCACTTCGTCCAGAATTTCAATGCCGACATGGCCGCGCTCGCGCTGGGTGTGTGCAGCGGCCAGAAAGGTGGCCGCAATCAACATGAAAATGCTGAGTTCGATAACCCAGTCATTGGAAATATTCAGTATGTAACGTGTGACCACTTCGTACACCAGTACGAGTGAACAAATCAAAATCAGAAGTGCGGACAGGTATGCCATGAGCTGGTTGAAACCGCGCACGGTGCCGCTGAACAGTCGCCACAAAGGGTTGTTCATAATTGTCTCCGAGTGGAACTTGAACACCAGGCCCGTTTCTTGTGGAAAGGGCCTGGTGCGCCTTGCTTTACTGCACTGCCTTATTTAACTGCTGTGGCCATGTCCAACCACTTCTGGCCGTCTTTCACTTCTTCAGCGAAATCTTTCCAGGCTGACTTTTCAGCAACAGCACGCCACTTGGCGAATGTTGCATCGTCCATGGCATAGGCCTTCTTGCCTGCTTTCTTCCACACTTCAGCGGCCATCTGGTCGTCTTTCTTGGACTCTTCGATGGAGAACTTCTCCAGGCTTGCACCCACTTCCATCACGGCTTTTTGCTGTGCAGGTGTCAGGCGGTCAAATGTAGACTTGGCCATCAAGAGGGGTTCGAACATGAACCAGAATGAATTCTGGCTGGCGTCGGTCAAGTGGTCACCCACTTCTTCCAGGCGGAAAGAAATGATGGACGTGCTGGATGTGACAGCAGCGTCCAGTACGCCGGTTTGCATGGCGCTGTAAACTTCGTTCGATGGCACGTTGGTGATTGAACCGCCGGCACCCTTCAGCATCAAGTCCATGTGCTTGGAGGCACCACGAATTTTCACGCCCTTCACATCGTCAGGTGACAGCACTTTTTTCTTGGAAGCGATACCGCCTGCCTGCCAAATCCAGGTCACTACTTTCACGCCCTTGCTTTCCAGCAACTTTTCAAGTTCGTTGCCAATGGGCTGACCTTTCCAGCGGTGGCCTTGCTCGTAGCTGGTGATCATGCCGGGCATCAAGGTAATGTTCACTTGTGGAATCTTGCCGCCCTCATAAGCCAGTGGGTACAAGGTCATGTCCACGGAGCCATTTTGCAAAGCGCCAAACTGCGCAAAAGTTTTTACCAGCGAGCTGCCTGGATAAATTTCAAACTTCAGGCTGCCATTGGTTTTTTCGGCCACTTCGCGCGCGAACTTGCGCACGAGGCGGTCGCGGAAATCACCTTTTTCTTCAGTGCCACCCGGGAATTGGTGAGACACCTTGATGGTGGTGGTTTGTGCTGACGCTGTGCTGGCAAAACCAAAGGTCAGGGCTGCTGCGGCCATGCCGGCCACGAGGGGTTTGAACATCAATCGCATGAGTAAGTCTCCTCTCTTGCTTTCTAATTGAACGTTATTGAATCAGGTGAGTGATTCGCAAACGCTTTCCACATCCGAACGAAATTTCTGGGTTCGTTCAATATTTCCCGGACAACAGCGAGCCGAAGCCCGGGGCATAGGTCTTAAGACCCAATTTCTTTAACATCATGTAAGTCGTTGCCACCGAAGAAGACAATACGGGCATACCCGCGCGGTCCTCGATTTGCTGAATGGAGGCCAGCGACGGCATCTGCACACAAGCCGAGGCCACAATGGCGTCCACATTGGCGGTGTTCAGTTTCTTGGTGTGCTCAACCGGGGCCAATGGGTTCAGCAAACCCACTTCCAGGTTGTTCGACACTTCCAGCGAAATGCTGTCAAGCACCTCAATGCCTTCGTGCTCGATGTAATCCACAACCAGTTGCGTCAGCGGCTTCATGTAAGGCGTCAGAATCGCCACTTTCTTGGCGCCAATCGCTTTCAAACCATCGACCAGTGCACCTGCGCTGGTCACAACCGGCGCCGGGCCACCCGCTTCCACAGTACGGCCGTGCAAACGTTCTTCTGATTTTTTGTGATAACCCAGGCCCATGCTCATGATGGCCACCAGGCAGGCATAACCCAGCACATCCACGCGGGCATCGGCCAACTCCAGTGCGCAGCGGTCTGAATCGGCGTCCATTTTGGCCAACTCTTCCTTGGTCACATGTTGCATGCGCATACGGCTGGAATGGAAAGTGAAACGTTCTGCTTCCACCGCTTCACGGGCCCGCAAAATGGCGGGAATTTCAGTTTCCATCGTGGTGTTTGAACTCGGCACAATCTGGCCAATCCGGTAAATCTTGCTCATTCAATGCTCCGTGTAGGTGGGCCTAGGTTGCCAACTGGCGAGCCAGGTCCACAAAGTCTTGTGCTACGAAATCAAATTCACCCGCCTCAACTTTGGGCAAGGGCACGTGTTCGCCAAATTCAAAGGGACGCATGACATAGGCAGTGCGCATGCCTTGTGCCTTGGCGGCGCGTAAATCACTGGGATGGCTGGCGCACAGCATCACCTGCTCAATCGGCAAATTCAGCAAACCGGCTACGCCGTGATAGGTTTCGGGGTCGGGTTTGTAGTGCTTGAACAGCTCCGCCGACACTATGCAGTCCCAAGGCAAACCTGCGTTTTTCGCCATGGCGGTAAGCAGTGAAAAATTGCCGTTGGAAAGGGTGGTGATCGTGAATTGTTTTTTCAGGGCGTGCAGGCCAGCCACCGTGTCGGGCCAGGGGCTTAAGCGATGCCACACCTGGTTCAGGTTGATGCGCTGCTCATCGTTCAGTTGGCCCAAGCCAAACTGTTCAACAATGGAATCCAGAATCATGCGGTGCAGGCTGTCAATGTGCATCCAGGGCAGCTCACCCTTGCGCACCCGGTCCATGGCCGGTGCATAACCGGCACGCCAGGCATCGGCAAACGCCAAAGCATCCACCTGAATGTTCAGGTGTTTGGCAATCATCGCGACTTCGCGTGCAACACTGCCACGCCAGTCTACAACCGTGCCAAAAACATCAAATGCGAGCGCTTTGACCGCGCCAGCTGCGTGATTCATTCCTGTCTCCTCGAGGGTTTGCCGAAACTGATTGTGTTTGGGCCTGTGCTCTCTTATGATTGTATTTAGAGCATCGCATTTTGCATGCGTTATTTGATTTCTTGTATACAAGACTAATTGCGGTCGTATACATTGTCAATAACGCTGATTCATTTTTTTTATCGCCCATGAAGAAAAAACTGTCAGAAGACGTGCGGGACCAAATTGAAGAACTGATCGCTTTCGGCAAGTTGCCGCCCGGCGAACACCTGGACGAAACCGAGTTGGCAGAACGCTTTGGCGTGTCCCGAACCCCCATTCGAGAGGCTTTGAACCAACTGGCCACCGCCGGCCTGGTTGAGTTGCGCGCACGCCGGGGCGCCGTGGTGGCGCAATTCAGCGCCCAGCAGTTAGTCGAGATGTTTGAAGTGATGGGTGAGTTCGAAGGCATGTGCGGCCGCCTTGCCGCCCGCCGTTTGACCGATGAAGAACAACAGGAATTGGTGGCCACGCATGAGGAATGCAAAGCAGCCATGCAAAAAGGTGGCGACCCCGACGAGTACTACCAGCTCAATGACAAGTTTCACGGTGTGATTTACCGTGGCAGCCACAATGAGTTTTTGATGGAACAAGCTTGGGGACTTCGCAGAAGGCTGCGCCCCTACCGCCGCTTGCAACTGCGCGTGCGCGGCCGTATTCCCACTTCGCTAGATGAACACGATGCAATCGTGAAGGCCATTCTGGCCGGAGACGGCGACACCGCGAATGAATTGCTGCGCAGCCACGTGATGGTGCAGGGCCAGCGCTTCGCTGATTTGGTGGCCTCGCTGCCATTACTAAAGGCACGCTCAGCAGCTTAAGGCCCCGTTATTTAAACCTTCGGCCTTGCCAAATCAAAATTGCTGCGGGTGGTGCAATACCCATCACCCGCCAGTTTGCCCACGGCATC
>NZ_DFOZ01000038.1:50894-108546 GCF_002377005.1 Limnobacter sp. UBA3528
GCCTTCGCCAATCAGCTTGACCTCGCGCAAATTGCATTCAAAACGCACCATTGCATCTTCCACACCGGGTGCTGTCACCGCTTTGCTCAGCGATTTTTTCAAACCCGCCTTTTCGAATTCATCCACTTCGGGTGGGTAGTCGCCGCAACTGGTGTTCATCGCATCCACCAGCACATGACTCACAATATTCACCACGCATTCCTTTGTGGTTTGCAAATTGGTCAGGGTGTCTTTCTCGCTGCGGTCGCGCGGGTTCACCTGCACCACGCACAGCACGGGTGGCTTGCAACTGGCGACAGTAAAAAATGAATAGGGTGCCAAATTGGCGATGCCTTGTTCACTCAGCGTGCTAACCCAGGCGATGGGTCGTGGCACCACTGCACCAGTCAGCAACTGATAGTTTTCACGGGGGCTGATCTGGGTCGTATCAAAGTACATGCAGGGCGTCCAAAATGTTGATTTTTCATGTGCTGTTATAGTTTAGCCTGAACTAGCAAGTGGAGTGGGAACATGAACCTGACAGTCAAAGTGATCGTGGGCATGGCGCTGGGCATTGTTGTTGGTCTGGCAATCAACTTTTCTGGCCTGAATTCAGAGGGCAGTTTCGTACAAGAGTTCATCACTGGCGGACTGTTTCATGTCGTGGGCAAAATGTTCATTAATGCATTGAACATGATGGTGGTACCACTGGTTCTGTTCTCCCTGATTTGCGGAGTGTGCGGTATAGGCGATGTGAAGTTGCTGGGGAAAATCGGCACCAAGTCGTTTGGTTTCTATGTGATGACTACTGCTGTGGCCATTGCCACTGCCATTTTGATTGCCGGGGGATTGGGTATTGGCGAGGGCATGAATGCCAGCAGTGATGCGAACTTCACGGGACGTGAAGCACCGCCACTCAGTGACGTGCTCATCAACATCATTCCCACGAACCCCATCAATGCAATGGCACAAGGAGAAATGTTATCAATCATTTTCTTTGCGATTCTGTTCGGCATCAGCCTTTTGCTGGTGGGGCGAAAAGCCACCAAGCTGATTGAACTGATTGAAATCCTGAATGAGGCGATGATGAAGATGGTGACCATCATCATGGCCCTCGCACCTTACGCTGTGTTTTGTCTGCTGGCCAAAGCCATGGCCGAGTTGGGCGTCGAACTTTTCACTCAACTGATTGGCTATGTGCTTGTGCTGGCGGGTGTGCTGCTGTTTCATTTGTTGGTGACCCTGCTGCTTGTCCTGCGAGTTTTTTCAGGCCTTAGCCCTGCGACTTTTCTGAAGAAAATTCGCAATGTACAGGTATTCGCATTCAGTACCTCCAGCTCCAACGCCACCATTCCAGTGACCTTGCGTACCGTGACCGAACGCATGGGTGTAAACAATTCAGTGGCCTCTTTCACAGTGCCATTTGGTGCCACCATCAACATGGATGGTACGGCCATCATGCAAGGTGTAGCCACCGTGTTCATTGCAAACATGTACGGTGTCGACTTGGGTATTGCAGGCTACCTCACCGTGATCATGATGTCGGTACTGGCCTCAATCGGCACAGCGGGAGTGCCCGGTGTCGGGCTGATCATGCTGTCGATGGTTTTCTCACAAGTGGGATTGCCACTGGAGGGCATCGGCTTGATTCTGGGTGTTGACCGCCTGCTTGACATGCTGCGCACTGCGGTGAATGTCAGTGGTGATGCGGTGGTGTCTTTGATCGTTGCAAAAAGCGAAGGGAAGCTGGATGAAGACGTCTTTAACAACAAGAATCTTGAAGACAGCGACAGTGGCAGCATTCATGTCAGCAGTGAAATTGGCCGTGATTTTGCGCAGGCCATTTCAACTGCTTACAAGGGCAAATAATCAGGGCTTCAGGATGACAGGCTGTACAGCCGCCTCACCCAGGTACACCGTGCCTTCCTGAATGGTGCAGGCCAGGTTCATGTTGCGTTGGGCCAGCCCGGCCAGAGTTGCGCCATCTTCCACGCTCAGCTGCAGCACCTGCACTTTGTCCAGTTTGTTCAACCAGTCCTGGTTTTGTTTCCACCACACTTCAGCCGAGCGTGTGTAGCAATAAATCACCACACGGTCTGAACGGCCACAGGCTTTTTTAATGCGGCTTTCATCGGGTTGGCCCACATCAATCCACACCTTGATTTGACCAGTGGGGTCCACTTCCCACACCGCAGCTTCATCCTCCGCCGACAAACCTTTCCCGAACTGAACGTCTTGCCCGGCGTGCATGGCAAATGCCAGCAGGCGAACCATCATTCGCTCTTCAGTTTCCGAAGGGTGCAATGCAAGCGTAAGTGGGTATTGGGCGAAGTGGTTGCGATCCAGATCGGACACATCCAGTTGAACTTTGTAAACAGTGGCTCGAAGGGCCATGGGGCGACTCGCGGTTTGAAACATTCAAACCGCGATTATCGCTGATTACTGCTGGATTAACGACCCATACGGCGCAGGGCGGCCGTTGAGAAGTCAGCAGGCGAGTACTTCTTGCCAAACTCGGCAAACTTTTCTTCGTTGGTCAAACCACCCACCAGGTAGCGGCGCGACTGCAAGTCGTAAATAACCTCGCCGGAGGATGCAAACGCGGGAGCATGGTAAGCCTGCGTACCGAACACCTCACGAACGCGCCACAAAGTATTTCGGCTATCGTACTGATCAGCGTGCAACACACCCCATGAGTCTTCATCAATATAGAACACACGCTTGGCATAGATATGTCGTTTACCTGGCTTCAATGTTGCCTCGACCACCCAAACGCGATGCAACTCATAGCGCACCATGTCGGGATTCACATGGCTTTTCTGAATGATGTTGCTGTATTTCAACGTTTGATCGGCCAACTTGTAGTTGTTGTAAGGCACGTACATTTCTTTCTTGCCCACCAACTTCCACTCGTAACGATCGGGTGAACCGTTGAAGCCGTTCAAGTCGTCGTTCGTACGCAAGCCGTCGGCACCAATACCGGGTGAGTCGTAAGCCAGCTCAGGCGCACGAATTACACGGCGTTGTCCTGGGTTGTACTGCCAGGCCAAACGGGGCTCTGCAACCTGGTTAATTGGCTCATGTACCAAAGCCACTTCACCGGCCGCGTTGGCGGGTGCAGTGATCTGGTTCATGAAGTACAGAATCCGGTTCTCTTCAGGATTGTCCATGTAAGAAGCAAGGGACACGGTTTCAATACGCTTACCCACTGTGAATGAACCATCGGTTTGTACAGGGAAATCTGCTGAATAGCGCGTGAATGAGCCACCCAAATCCCGGAAATTGTGGTTCCAGATGACCTCAACACCACTCTTGGGGATCGGGAACGGAATATTGGATTTCTTGATGCCTTCCACGCCATTGCCACCATCCACCAGCTTCACATTGGGCGCTTCAGCTCTGGCGTTGTCATACACCGATTGGCGATAACCCGCTGTGCGATGTGTTTTGTACACATTCATTTTGTACGTGGGGTAACGCTTCATCATTTCCATCTGCCCGGGAGTCAGGTTGGCTTTGTACTGGTCCATATTGGCAGCACTGATGGTAAACAGCGGCTTTTCATCAGCAAACGGATTGATGTAACCTTTGGCCGGGTCGAAACCCTTGGGCACTGTAACCAACCCACCGGTCCAGTCAGGAATGGTGCCCGCAGCGTTCCCTTTTTTCTCGGCACCCACCGGGGTCAGGCTTTTGCCCAGTTCAGACAGGTCATTGGCCAGCGCTGCACCACTCCCCAAAATGATTGCTGCAGCCAGCAACCCGTGTTTTAACTTTTGCACTGCCATTTCGTTGTCTCCTTGTGGATAGTTTTATCGATTGGTGTTTTGATCTTGTTCACACAGGGCGAACACCTCGCCACTGCGATTGCTTTGTGTAAAAACGTTTGGGTCGCAATAAATGCCGACAGGCGCGAAATCTTTCATCACCTCCGCCAATGCAACACCCTTGTCCACATTCTGTATGGCCTCTTCAAATTCCGGGTTGTGAAGCATGTGGCGGTACAACAGCAGTTGATCAGGATATGGGCCCCAAGGCAACCACAAGAATCCGTTTTCGGCAGTGGCATTGGCTGGCCGGTCGGCCGGGTCGGAAATAACCACCGTGAAAAATCCCTGCTCATCCAGTGGCACCTGAAAGTCGGCCGCGCAATCTGTGAAACGTTGGGTTGCAAATTCATTGCCGCACAACGACCAGTAACGCAACTGCTCTTGCCCAAACTCTACGCCCGGCTGGCCGCGATACGTGGGTGCCTTGGCGCGCACCATGGCAATACTGCCATAGCGCCGCGCAAAACCAGTGCTGGTATAGGCATTGTGTACATTGCTTAAAAAGCCGCCTGAACCGGAATCAACCCGGCCACCCAGCATGCTGGTGTCTTGCCCGGTCACATTGCCCAGAATTCGGAATGCGGTGTCACCCAGGCTAAAAAACTTCAGCGTGTTTGGCGGATTGGTGGCTGTGGGAAAAGACAGCGCCAGTTGGTTGGGGTAATCCAGACCCAGCAACAGTTCATTCAAACCCAGGGGTGGCAAAGCACCGCCCGCATTGGGCAACAACGGTTCCGCGCAGTTCGGGAGGGTGCCCAGTTCGCGGCTGCCATCTGCAGTTTCAAGCGTCAAGGTGGGCAAGCCCACACCGCCATCAAAAAACTCGCCAGTGTTCGACACATACACGCGGTAGATAAACACGGCCAGGGCGTTCGGAATGTTCAGCGGGCCAAGGCCAATTTCGCCCGTGTAAAAGGTATTGGGCTTGCGCTGCACATCCGGATTTTGAACCGGGGAGGGACCATATTCAAGATAAGCCGTGTAGGCCCCACCGGGCTGGGCACCCTTGCGCGCAAACGGGTTGCCCTCGCGGCCGTTTTCGGTGGGGGTCAACTCAAAGTCGGCCACCGCGTCGGTTGGGCGAAGGGCTGCATCATACGCGTTGTATGAAAAGTAACGTGCATCGGGGTAGCGACCATCAATTCGTAACCTTGTTTGCGGTGAAACAGGCGCTGCAGCCACCCAGTATTTGGCTTCGCTGTCGGGAAACGCAATATTGGCTTTGTCAGGATCGCTTGCAGCAATCCAGCCGCAACCCAAACCCAGAGGAGTTTCAGTGCCACCCATGGCTTGCAGCAGTGACCCGCTGCTGAGCACATTGCCACTGGCCGCAGGCGAAGCAGCCGGGTTGGCTGTTGTGCGTGCGTCTTCAGACGAACAAGCCCCCAACACGGCCAGTGCAAGGCCAGTGATTGCTGCGGTGAATACTTGTGAAAGTTTCACGCATGTCTCCTGATTTTATGGTTATATTGTATTTAATCATTCTAGATTAATACCAAGGTATTAAATCAGGCAAGTGGAAAATTACTCACAAAAACAAACACATGAACAAACCTGCCGACGCCGCACCTGTTGTTGATACTCGGGAACAGCTATTACGGATTGCACTGAATGAATTTGCGCAGCACGGCATCGAAGGGGTTACATTGAGCCGTATTCGCCTGTTGTCGGGTCAGAGCAACCGCTCGGCGGTGCACTATCACTTCAAGACCAAAGACAAATTGGTGGAAGAAGTCGTGGAGTTTGTGAATGCCCAACTGGATGTGTATTGCAAGCAGGCCCATGCAGAATTTGTGCGCGGCTTGCCCGAACACAAGGAATTGGTAGCCTTAAGCGAACTGATTTTTGACCCATTTCTGAGACTGTTCGCCAGTGGGCAAACCGGGGCCACCTGTATTCAGTTTTTGTCGCGTCTGACCTGGCAAACCGGCGAACAGGGGCAACGCTTTTTGACCCGCTTCTTCAATCCTTACATGGCCGTGTTCGCACCTACTTTGCTCAAGATGTTGCCGCAGTATTCGGAAACTCAACTGCGATTCAAAATCCATTTGGCGGTGAACACAGCCATTCATGGCCTGGCCGACTTTTCCATGGTGATGCATGACAAAGCCTTGCTGCCACTGGCCACGCAGGCTGACGGGCCTAAGGAAATGCGCAGGCTGTTCCATGACTATGTCAGTGCGGGGCTTCGGGGGAATACCAAGTTATAAAAGCCTGTTCTGCCGCATGGCATGCAAACGTGCCTTGCCCTGCTTCAGCGATTCCGCATTGTCGATGATGGGCGCCGGGTAACCGGCCGTGCCGTACCCAGGCAACCAGCGCTTTACAAACTCTCCTTTGGGATCTTGCTCGGCCTGCTGCTTCAATGGGTCGTACACCAGCATTTGTGAAAAGTGACTAGTGCCTGAGGCAATGCGCACCTGCCCGTAATGGATGGCAGGCTCGAAATCCAGAAACTGCTGTGCCAGATACAAAGCCACAGGCTGCCAAGGCAGGCCAAGTTGCACGCATGCGAACGACACCAGCGTGGCCCGCGCCCGCATATTCAGCCAGCCGGTTTGTTGTAGAAAATGCTGGCAAGCGTCGATGTAGGCAAAGCCTGTGCGGCCATGCTGCCAGGCGTTCAGAAATTCCTGATTCACTTCTGCAGGCTCATCACCGTAAAAAGCATCGGTTTCCAAACCTGTGTGGTTTTCCAACTGCTGCAAATAGCCTTGCCGCCAAATCAGCCTGTCCACATAAAACCGGGCAGCATCTTCTACTTTTGAAATCGAGACCGAATCACCCTGCCCGTGCACGGTGTTCACCAGCGCGTTCAGTTTTTGCAGCACCTCGCGGTCGCTAACCACACCATAGGCCAGGTAAGGCGACAGGCGCGAACAACCATTCCAGGCTTTCAAGGGGCTGGAAATGGAGAAGGGGTAACTTTTCAGTTTTGCTGGGGTGAAGAATTTGGCAGCCACTGCGCGTGCCTGTATTCGCCCCCCTTTCATGCGCAGGGGTTTGTCTTCCCCGGCTGCATTGGGCACATTGCAACGCTTCAAAACAGGGGGTGGCCTGGGTGCGAAAAAAGCCTGCAGATTGCGCCCAGCCGGGTTCTTGATTTCTTCTTGCGCAGCGCGATTCAAGTAAGTTTGAAAGTCCGCCTTGTCACCCCGGGCTCGTTGCACATTGTTTTGCGGCAATTCGTGAAACACCACACCCGCGCTTTTACACCACGCGGCAACGGCGCGGTCGCGTTGGTACTGTGCAAACTGTGTGGTTTCCTGGTGCGCCCACAGGTGGGTGAATTTGAACTGGGCGTGCAAGGCGGCCAATACATCGACTGCTTCACCCAGTTCTTCGTGCAGGTAGCCGCCTACATTGGCAAACTGTTGCTGCAAGTCGTCCAGGCATTCATGCACAAACAACTGGTGCTGGCGCGCTGTGTGCGCATCTAAAATTTGGCTGGGTTCGTGAATGTAAAGGGGCAACACCAAGCCGTGGTGCTTGGCATTGCGCATGGCCTCAAACAGCGGCATGTGGTCGCTTAAACGCAAATCCCGTTTGAACCACAACACCTGCATACTGCTTCCTTGCAACTTTACAGCGGCTGCAACACCCCTGCGGCCAACAGCGCCAACACCACCACACCCAGCACCACACGGTACACCACGAACAGGCCATAGCCTCGTGTGCTGACAATTTTCAAGAACCACACAATGACTGCGTAGCCCACAAAAAAGGCAATGAAGGTGGCCAGCGCGGTATTGGCCGGGCTGACAGGGCCAGCAACACCCCAGCTTTTGTACAACTGGTAAAAGCCGGAAGCAAACACCGCTGGCACCGCCAGCAGGAATGAATAACGCGCTGCGGCCTCGCGGGTGTAACCCATCAACAAGCCTGCGGTGATGGTGCCGCCGGAACGGCTGACACCGGGAATCAACGCCAGCGCTTGGGCAAAACCAAACACAATACCGTCGCGCCAGGTCATGTCGCGCAATTCAGTTTGGCGTTTGCCCACCTTGTCCGCGACGCCAAGAATTAAACCAAACACAATCAACATGATGGCGGTTAAGTACAAATTGCGCAGGTAAGTTTCAATCAAGTCCTGAAACAACAGCCCCAGCCCTGCAATGGGCAGGGTACCCACAATCACCAGCCAACCCAGGCGGGCATCTGAGCGCGCATCCGAATCAAGAGAAGAATGACCTTTGAACGATGCACACCAGGCCAGAAAAATTCGGGCGATGTCTTGGCGGAAATACACCAGCACCGCGAGTTCGGTTCCAAGTTGTGTAATGGCGGTGAAGGCTGCGCCAGGGTCGAGCCCCGAGGGCAACATGGGGCCAATAATGCGCAGGTGCGCACTCGATGAAATGGGCAAAAACTCGGTTAGCCCCTGGATCAGCCCCAAGATAACGGCCTCAAGCCAACCCACACCGTTGCCGGCAACAAACATGGTGAATTCCCGGTAAATAGATAGATAAGAGGCCGTTCTTGGGCCAAATTCAATGCGCCACTATAGCAAGCCTGAATGGGGGAAAACATTTTTCTGAAGGGGAAAGAGGCCTGATATTTAACAAATGATTGTGCAACCCAGCCGGGATAATGAGGAAAATCAAATAGAAAGGCTTGGGTATGGACCATCGGAAAATTTATGTGACGCAGCCAGCGCTGCCGCCGCTTGCGGAGTTCATTCCCTACCTGGAACAGATTTGGGACAGCAAAACCCTGACCAACAACGGCCCCTACCACCAACAGCTTGAAAAGGCGCTGTGTGAGCATTTGGGCGTGCCGTTCATTTCCCTGTTTTGCAACGGCACCATCGCCCTGATGACCGCGCTGAAGGCCCTGCGCATTCAGGGCGAAGTGATCACCACCCCGTATTCATTCGTGTGCACCAGCCATTCCCTGCTGTGGAACGACCTTCAACCCGTGTTTGTGGATGTGGACCCAATCACCCTGAACCTGGACCCCCGCCGCATTGAAGAAGCCATTACCCCGCAAACCAGTGCAATTTTGCCGGTGCACTGCTATGGCTTGCCTGCCAACACCAGCGAAATTCAACGCATTGCCGATGTATATGGCCTGAAAGTGATTTACGACGCAGCCCATGCCTTTGGCGTGAAGCAAAACGACGAAAGCATTTTGAATGCGGGTGATTTGTCGGTACTTAGCCTGCACGCCACCAAGGTGTTCAACACCTTTGAAGGCGGTGCCATTGTGTGCAAAGACACCAAAACCAAGCAACGCATTGATTACCTGAAAAACTTTGGCTTTGCCGATGAGGTCACTGTGATGGCACCTGGCATCAACGGCAAAATGAGCGAACTGAATGCCGCCATGGGCATGCTGCAACTGAAGTATGTAGACCAGGCCATTGAAAAACGCCACCGCATACAAGCCCTGTACCGTGAACTGCTGGCCAATGTGCCCGGCATTGAACACATGGCTGTGCCTGAAAATGTGCAATGGAATGGCGCTTACTTTCCAATTTTTGTCAATGCACACTACCCGATTACACGCGACGCGCTGTACGCCCGTTTGCAAGAACACGGCGTGAATGGCCGCCGGTATTTTTTCCCTTTGATTAGCAGCATGCCCATGTATCGTGGCCTGCCCTCGGCGGCACCGCGTAATTTGCCCAATGCCCACAAAGCGGCTGAACAAGTGCTGTGCCTGCCGATTTACCCCGACTTGTCGCTGGAAGACGTAGCCCGAATCTGTGTGATTATCGACGAGGCCAGCCGTGGCTAAAGTGCTGTTGGTGGACACCAATTTTTCATCGGGGCCTATCCTGAACACCCTGCGCAACGCCGGGCACACGGTAGTTTTTGCGGGTGGCAAACCCAACGACTTCCTGGCCAAGGCCACGCCGGGCTACCAGCAACTGGATTACTCCAACCCCGCCGCACTGGCCGATTTGTGCACCCAATTGGGCATTGAATATTTGGTACCGGGCTGCAACGACCGCTCGTATTATTCCTGCGCCGAAGTGTCGGAAACCCTGCATTTTCCCGGCATCGACCGGCTGGAGGCTACGGAAACCATCAACCACAAACAGAAGTTTCGCAACTACGCACAACGCGAAGGTTTGTCGGTGCCACGGGTGTTTGGCAACGATGAAACGCCCGCCTGCGCCGTGATTGTCAAACCTGTAGATGCGTACAGCGGTCGAGGTATTACGGTGGTACAAGCCGGTGAAACCAGCCAACTGCAAAAAGCAATCGGTACGGCCAAGGCCGAATCGAAAAGTGGCGATTGTTTGGTCGAGGAATACGTGGAAGGCCAGTTGTACAGCCACTCGGCCTTTGTGGTGAATGGTCGCGTGATGCAAGATTTTGTGGTGATCGAACATGGCTCGGCCAACCGATTTGTGGTTGACACCAGCCACTTGGCCATCGACTTCCCGGTCGAGGTACACACCCGAATTCGCCGTGAAATTGAACATTTGGCACAAAGCCTGCGCCTGTGCGACGGCCTGGTGCACACCCAGTTTTTGCTGAAGGGCGATCAATTCTGGCTGGTAGAAATTACCCGCCGCTGCCCCGGTGATTTGTACAGCCAGTTGATCGAACTTTCAACCGGCTTTCCTTATGTGGCCAGTTACGCCAAAGGCTTTTTGGGTCAACGTGCCGCACCCGGCCCATTGAAACAGAATTTTATTTTGCGCCACACCCTGACCTTGCCGCACGAAGGTTTGTTGCAGCACCTGCACTTTAACCACCCGGTGCACATGGAGCGCTGGGTTCCCATTGCCGCCACGGGCGACTTGATTGCCCCCAGCCCAGTGGGCCGCATGGCCCTGCTGTTTGCACGCTGCGCCAACGCAGCCGAACTTCAAACACTGGCCAGCCACGCCACACAGCGCAGGCTTTACACCTTCAATGGTTAAAGCCACACGCAAAGGACATTGACTATGAAAAACCCAGCTACATCACTGAAGCCCCTGCACAAACCAATCAAGGTGGCCATGATTGGCGGCGGCGTCAATTCGGCCGTGGGCCGTGTGCATGAAATTGCCATGAAAATGGACAATGAATTTGACTTGGTGGCGGGGTGCTTTAGCCGCAACCCGGAATTCAATGCAGAGTCGGGTCGCCAATACAATGTACCCGCCAATAAGCTCTACCCCAGTGCGGAAGCATTGATTGACGCGGTGGCCAATGAGGTAGACGCGGTGGTGATTGCCACGCCAATCAAGTCGCATGCGCAGTACATTCACTTGGCGCTAGATCACCACTTGCGGGTTATTTCCGACAAGCCCCTGCTGGCCAATGTGCAAGAGTGCAAAGAATTGCTGGCCCGTATTCAACCCGACAACACCCAAGTGTTTTCAATATTCAACTACACGGGCTACCCCGCCGTGCGCGAGATGAAACGCCGCGTGGAAAGTGGTGCCATTGGCAGCGTATTCAAGGTGATGGTTGAAATGCCGCAAGACTCCTACATGCGACTGAGCAACCAGAAAAAAACCCACGCCATTCAGGCCTGGCGGCTTGAAGACGGCGACATCAGTTGCGTATCGCTCGACCTGTTTGTACACCTGCACAGCCTGGTGAACTTTGTGTGCGGCAACACGCCACTTGCCGTGAATGCCTGGCAACGCGCCATCACCAACGTGGCGCCTGGCTTGATTGATGAAGTGGACGCCGTAATCCAGTACAGCAACAACTTGATGGTGAATGCGTGGTACGGCAAAGCCGTGCTGGGTTACCGCAATGGCTTGCGCATTCGGGTATTCGGCAGCAAAGGCAGCTTGCAATGGCACCAGGAAAGCCCGGAAATGATTGAGGCCGCCGATGAAGCCGGCAACCGCATGTTGCTTGACCGAATTTCGACTGGCAGTGAAATAACCGCGCAGCCCCGCTACAACCGCTTCAAGGCTGGGCACCCTTCCGGTTTTATCGAGGCCTTTGCCAACTACTACGCCGACATTGCGCAAGCCATGCGCGATGAAAAACTGAATGCCTACACCTTGTCTACGGGCGTTGCAGCAGAAGGCTTGGCGCTGAGCCAGGCCATTGCGCAAGCCTCGGCCACTGGCCGTACCGTTCAACTTTAAGTTCGAGATGTTTCCCACCATGACCACAGCCAGCCTGGAAGAACAACTAAAACCACTGTTTGATGACATTGATACCAAACTGCAAGCCATTGAAAGTGGCGTTTACATACAGCGGCAAGACACAGAGAAAACCATCCACCAACTGGCCGTGCTGGTCAATGAATGTCAAAACAAGCCCTATGCAAGCCTGATGCAACTGAGCATTCAAGGCACGACTGAACTTTGCACCCGTTTTGCCGCACTGTATGTGAATGTGCTCACCGACCTGAAACACGAGCTCAGCTTGAACAGCGTGTTGGTGCTGACCAAACAAAAGCGCTTCATGAGCCATGTGTTCGAGGTGTCGGGCTATGGCAACAACCGCGCGGTACTGAAACTGTTGTTGAACAAAGCCCATGAGCGCAAAGCCAAACAACTGACCGACAACCCGGCGTTGGTGCGTGCGCTATTACTGGCCAACGTGGGCGACCTGGACCCAGCCGACCTGGTGGAACTGACACTGGAAAGCACCGAGACCTCGGCGCTGTTGGCCATCGGCTTGCTGCTCGACCGCTTGCCCTTGACCGTAACCGGCGATGCAGGCCGCACCTTTCTACTGGAAGAGTACAACCCTTACAGTGCACTGCGCCCGCTAGACCAGTACCGTGCCTTGATCTCGAATATCTGGATGTTGTGCAGCTACAGCACATCACCTAAAAAACATGAAATCAAAAAGCACCTGAACCTGTGGTTCAAGCGTGTGCACAAGGCCAAAGGCATTCAGGCCAAACCCAATGGCAGCGTGCGGCACAGCGGCAACATCGACAACAAACCCGTGATGGCGGTGATAGCCGAAACATTCAAGTCAGTGCACGCCATGTACCGCTGGTATGCGCCCATGATCAAGCGCCTGAAAAACGATTACTACATGGTGATGGTGTCGATGCAAGCCGATGTAGATGAACAGTCCATCAGCCTGTTCGATGAGTTCATTGAAGTACCCGAAGAAGAAATGAACCTGCAACCGGTGTTAAACCAGTGCACACCCGACATTGCCTGGTTCATGAGCGTGGGCATGCGCTCGTGGGGAATTTCACTGGCCAACCTGCGTTGGGCACCACTACAAGCCATGAGCTTTGGCCACCCCGCCAGCAGTTTCAGCAGCGAAATGGACGTGGCGTTTGTAACCAGCCGCGTATTCGGCGGCCCAGGTGTAGTGAACGAGAACATGTTGATTCTGGAAAGCGAAATCGGCAATGTCGCGGAGGCCCACAAAGACTTGAAGCTACCGCCTTCGCCCGTACTCGATGATGCTGTAGTTTCGATAGCAGTGCCCTGCAACACCATGAAGATTAACCTCGGATTTATTACCGCGTTGAAGGAAATTGAACGCTTGTCGGCCAAGCCGCTACGCTTCATGTTTTTCCCCAACGAGTATGGCGTGGGGCATTTGTCGACCGAACGCCGCTTGTTGCAATACTTTCCCACGGCAGTGGTGGCCCGCCGCACAGGCTATGAGGCGTACTTGAATTTACTGAACCAGAACCACCTGGCACTCAGCCCATTTCCATTTGGCAATGCCACAAGCACCATCGACTGCATGGTACTGGGTCTTCCTGTAATCAGCCTGATTGGTGCCGAGCCACATTCACGAAGTGACTACGACATTCTTGCCTCGCTTGGCCTCGCAGACTACTGCGTGGCCGAATCAGTTGAAAACTATGTGCATGGTGTGGTGCGTTACATCAACGAACCAGGCTTGCTTGAGGAACTGCGTAATATGGTGGCCTCCAAGCAATTCATGGATTTGCACCAGCAAAACGAAAACGAGTTTTCAGACGAAATGTGCAAAGCACTGAACTGGGCATATGCAAACCAGAATGAAGTGCACGGCCCAAGGGGCTTGGTAATTGAGGCACACGGAAGGTGGAAATGAACTACTTCCACCCCTGCAACCATTGGTCTTCATCTTGCAAATCCCGCCAGTGAATAATTTGTGTTCTGCCCGAATGCACAGCCTCCAGTTCAAACTGCTCCACTGGTAAGTGGTCGCTTTCCGGCCTCACCACACTGCGAATCAGAAAATGTTTTTCCTTGTTCACAGGCTTCACTGCAGTCCACTTGCTGAGCAGCAGCTTCTTTGGATTTAACCGGCGCATGCTTAGCTGCCCTGCGGCGAAAGCTCTAGCTTGTTCAAATCAAACCCTTTGGCTTTCAAGCGTTGCAGCAGTGCATCGTATTTCGCTTTGTCCACTTGTTGCGTGCGGGCCAATACCCACAGGTATTCACGGCTGGGCTCGCTGACGGCTACCATTTGGTATTCAGGATCCAGGTCGATGACCCAATATTTGCCCCACACCATGGGCAGCCAACTTAACCAGGCGGGTGCAAAACGCACTTCAAGCTTGGGCGACTTCACACCCCCAAGTTGACGGGCCTGCCCCTGCGCTTCCTCCATATCGCCACTGGCCAGTTGGCAACGGTTCAATACCTTCACGGTGCCGTCTTTTTGCAATGAATATTCGGCGCTGGTGTTGCGCACACATTGCTTTTGAAAACGGTTGGGATACTTGGCAATTTCAAACCAGGTGCCCATATAGCGGGGTACATCCAGGGACTGAATGGTTTGCAGGGGCTGGGCAGTGTCTGCTGCAGAAGCAAACGAGAGCGGCAAGGCCGCGCACACAACCATACACATTCGAACCAGGAAACTCATCAAAACACCCTTAAACACATGTCACCTTTTTACGTGATATCCCGAGTAGTTCCCGGTTTCAGCTTGTATTCAAGCAATTCAAATACACGGCACATGGAATGATAAGCCGGTGGATGTGCAGCATACACACACGGCAAGTACGCAACCCGCCAGTTCGGGTATTACCAATCAGAATAAGCGTTACCAATCCATGAACCGATTTTATCGCACACTGCCCAAGGCGAGCTTGATACTCGCAAGCGTTGTTCTGTTTAACGCACCAACCCATGCGCAGAACATACCTGAAATATCTCCCGCTTTGAGAAACATGTTGGGCGCACTGCCTTTGGACAATGCCAAAGAGCAATTGCAGGGCATGGTGGGTGCCTTAAAACAAACCAGCTGCGGCGGCGGGCTAAAGGGTTGTTATTTCACCGAGCAAGGCCCGGTTCAACTTTACTTTTTCACCAGCAACACTGCACAGCAAACCTTTTTGGTGGTGCTGGACAAAGAACTGGCAATGCCCCACCTGCTGAAAGAAAACGTACAAAAACTGATGGGCGGCACCAAGCTGAGCGCACCCATCATTTCCATATCAACCAGCGACTTTGCGCTGGACACCGTGAAAATGCCACCCAGCCTGCAAAAGGTCGTGCGTGAGAAATATTTCAATGTGAACTCGCTTGCATTCGCAAGTGGCGTACAACTGGCTGCGCGTGCCGACCTGGGCGGTGCGATTAAACTGGCCATGCAAGGTTTTGGTGTACAGGGCGATGACGTAACCCTGCGTGCTGCTGTAGTCATGCCCATTCCCACCGACCTGGTGGGTGGTGCGGGTGCTGGCGCTGGTATGGCCACGGCCATTAGCCACGGCGATACCATGAAAAAAGCAGGTGCAGACGCCCTGTCGCCCGAGGCATTCATTGAGTTTCAGTTTGAACCGAATGCCCGGCTGCCACTTCGCATGCCTGAAATGGACCTGACCGACGCCACATTCTTTGTCAACAACGCACTGACTTTTGGCTTCAAAGGCAATGCCATTTACCGCGCTGTACCGAACAAGAAAATCATCACGCATTTTCAAACACCGTTGAACCCGGCCGGTGTGATGGACCTGACCGATTTCACGTTCCGTATGGCCACGCCCCCCGCTTTCACGCTGGAAGACCATGCCCGTGTAATGTTTGCAATGGCCACACCCGATGCCCGCCTTGCCCCCTATGGTGGCGGCTTCATTCGCAACATTGAGTCGTACAAAAACATGCTGCTGACAGTGACCAAACCACTGTCTGTATTCCAGGTGCGAAATCCCAACCCGCCCAAGGAATACCGTTTCGGCGACAACACCAAGCCATTCCCAACCGACCCCAACAATTTCAATATCACCCTGCTTGGCCCCCTGGCCGACGGAGGCCCGTGGATGCGGCTGGCAGGTGACGCCTATATTCTGGGTCAAAAAATGGGCTGGCTGGATGCTTCTGCAGGCATGGAAGGCCTGCATGGTGTAGCCGGAGAAATGATTGATTTGAAACTCGGGCCCTTGGGCCGCGTGAAGGTCAAAATGGAAGCATTGGCCGATGTGGACCAACGCTCGCAGGAAATCAGCATGCGTGGCAACTTTGTGGGTCAGGCTGTCAATGTAACCATGAGTGGAAACACCCTGAGCATTGAAGTGCCACCCAGCTGCGTCAACCCCTTTGAAATTAAAACCAGTGTGGCCATTGAAGCCAGTACCAACATTGCCCAGGTTTTCGAAGGGCAAGGCGGTGCCAACGTAGACCCCTCTAAAATTCAGGGTTGCATTGGTGCGCAGCTTGAAGCGGCCTACAAAAAAATTGCGGGTGAATATAAAAGCCTGAGTGGCTATACCGCCAATGCTGCCAATGCCGAACTGAGGAAAATTTCGAATGCGGCCGCTGCCGCGGAAGCAGAAGCGAAAAAGCAGGCTGAAGCAGCGGAACGGGAATACAACAAAGCCAAAGACGCCGCACGCAATGTGGCCAGCACCAGCACGAATTCAGTGAACAAAGCCTTCAACGACGCAGGCAATGCATTCAAAAAACTGGGTAAGAAAAAGAAACACAAACCGGCACCGGACCCACGCTTTGCCGCTTCGGTGTTTGACTGGGACTTTTACTACGACAACAACCAGGACGTGGTGAAAGCCAAAGTTGACTTGGCTACGCATTGGGCAGACAACGGATTCCAGGAAGGGCGCCAGGGCAGCCCTGAATTTGGTGCCTCGTTTTACTGGCACCGCTACACCGATGTACAAAAACTTTGCAAACTGGGCGACCGCCTGTGTGTGACCAGGCATTGGCTGGACTACGGCATTGAACAAGGCCGCCAGGGCAGCCCCAACTTCAGCCTGTACAGCTACATGGCGCGCTACTCCGATTTGCGCCGAGTATTCGGTGAAGAAAACTACGAAACTGCAATTACCCACTGGTTTGACAACGGCGAAGAACTGGAAGGCCGCAATGCCTCACCCACGTCAAGCGACAAAGTTGAAGTGTCGGGCCCAGCCCGCGCAGGCGGCGGTGGCGGCGGTGGTTTCTGGAGCGACATGGCGACCTGCAAAAACGAATATGTGACCGGCTTTCGGATCGGTGCTGGCCGTGTAGTTGATCGCGTGCAATTCAAATACCCCAGTGGCTGGGCACCCCGCCAGGGTGGGGGCGACGGTTGGCAAGCGGACGTGACTTTGCCAAATGGCCAATACATTGTGCGGGTTGATTACCGCAGCGGTAGCCTGGTTGACCAAGTCAGCTTCACCACCAACACAGGCAGAAAGTATGGCCCCTATGGTGGCGGTGGCGGTAGCCCCGGCGTATATCAAGTAACCCCCGGTGAAAAACTGGGTTGTATGCGCGGGCGGGCTGGATCATCCATGGACCGACTCACATTTACATCCACAGGACCACGCTAAATCATGAACACATTCATTCCCAACATGCGCCTTCGTAAACTGGCCACCGCTGTGGCACTGGCTGTGTGTATTGCACAACCTGCCACCGCACAGGACAACGCAGCGCGTTCCTTCGTTGACATGGTGAAAGAGGTACCGCTGGTGCCTACCGACATGCGCGATTCGGAAATGCTGAGCAAAGTGACCGAAGCGGTGCAATACATCAAACGCCTTGAATTGCCCGAGGCGCATTTCGCCGTGAACGAGGCTTTGCAGCTTGACCCACGAAATTCTCACTTGCATTTTCTGAATGGTTTTGTGTACCACCTGCAAGCGCGCCAGGGCGACACACAAAAAGGCGAAATGGCCATGGAAGGCTATGAACAAGCCTTGCGCATCGACCCCAGCAACTGGATTGCCCAAGAGTTTCTGGGCCTGGCCCAAATGGACCTGAAGCAGTTTGACAAAGCCAAGCGCGCATTCTCGGAAGTGCTGTTGTTAACGCCTGAAAGTGCCGTGTCCATTTACGGCCTCATGGTGGCTTCATATGTTACGGGCGATGCAAAAACCGCCTGTGCCATGGCCACACAATTCAGAAAGGTTGCGACAGAGTTGTCGCATGGATTCATTCGCTCAAGCATTGCCGTGTACGCCTCGTGCGCAGACTTCGAGCGTGCCAATGTGATGCGTGATGTGTTGAAAAACCTGAACAATACCGGACCAGAAGTTGAACGCGCGGACCGCCGTGTTGCGCAATGGAAAAGTTTTTACAGCAACCAAAAGGTGTCGTTGAAACAGCAGCCAGAGCAACTTGCGCAAGCATTCGACTTGCCTGCCATTCCCTACCCAACGCCGCGCCCACCCGCAGAGGTTCAGCCCGACACTGCCACTGAAACGCCAGCCGCAGCACCCGCAGCCCAAGACCCCGCCGGCGGCCCGCGCATGCTGTTGATTGATGTCATTTTGCTGTCGACCCAGGAATTGATTTCTACATCCAAGGGCGTGAACCTGCTGAACGCACTCACCCTGCAACTGGGCAATGTGGCGGGCAATGTGGCCGCTTATTCCCGGGTGAACAATTCAACGGTGACCAACGGCGGACCAGCCGATGTCAGCACAGCGATTACACGGGCAGTGACCATTCCCGCCCTGTCGTATTCACTGAACATCGCGAACGCCAACAGCTCGCTGAACGAAGTGCTGGCACGCCCCACTCTGGCTGCAATCGAAGGCCTGCCTTCCGAGTTTTTCTCGGGCACGAATTTGAGTGCAGGTTTTGTATCCACCAGTGTGCAGGGTGGTACCACAGTGGTGCCACTGGAAAAAAGAATTGGTATCAAGCTGGCCGTAACCCCTGTATTTTTACCGCAAGGCCGCATACAACTGAAAGTGGAAGCGCAACGCACCAACCTGAATGCCACCACCGAAAACCCGCGCGTGGCCTACCAAATTGAAATTGGTGAAACCACCGCCAATGCCAACGTGGTGATGAACCTTGGCGACACACTGGTGTTGAGTGGTCTGAGCGAGAAATCGAGCGCCAGCAACCGCGATGGCGTGCCAGGTCTGCAAGACGTACCCGGTTTGCAATACCTGTTTTCCAACAAACGCACCAACGACCTGCAACGTTCCGTATTGATACTGGTTACACCCCGTTCGCCAGTCCAGGTTTCCAGCGCGGCGCAAGAAGAAGCGCAGTCGATGGATCAGCGCATGAAAATGCTGCGCGAGAAGTTCGGGTTTTCAAACAGCATGCCGGGCAATATTGAAGCAGTGATGACCCAGCTTGATTCAAACGACTTCTTCCGCGAATTCCGGCAAGGCGATGTGACCATGGAACGTTGGGAACGGATGAGAACAACAGGCGATCGATTGAAAGAAGCCTTGGAGTTTTTGTATTACTAGGCTCAAGACAACGCCAAAATGGATTGGCTGTACTGACTTTCCTGCACAGGTGTGCGGCCGAAGTATCGTTTGAATTCCCGACTGAATTGTGACGGACTTTCGTAGCCCACCATGGCCGACACCTGGGCAGCACTGATGCCTTTTCTGATCATCATGAGTCGGGCCTGATGCAGCCGGATTGCCTTGATGTACTGGATTGGCGTGCTTGATGTCACCGACTTGAAGTGCGCATGAAATGTAGGAACGCTCATATTGGCTTCTTGAGCCAAAGTAGCCACATCGAGTGCACAATGGTAGTTTGAGTGAATCAGTTTCAATACCTTTGCCACCCGCGATAAATAGCTGTCAGATGAAAAGGCAAGGCGCAAGCTTCTGCCCTGCTCGCCTGTTAAAACCCGGTATGTGATTTCTTTGATGACAGAAGAACCCAGCACGCGTGACTCGGTCGGAGACTGCAATATTTCAAGTAGCCTGAAGACTGAGTCACCCAGCTTTGCATCCATTCGGGATGCAAACAAAGGCGGCACCGCTTCACCCTGATCCACAACAGACTCTTTCAAATCCAGTAACAGCTCAGCGGCCAGTTCAAAATCCACACGAATGATCAAACCCAAAAGCGGCTTCTCTGCAGTGGCCTGGGTTTCAACATCAAACGGAAGGGGGACAGACACCACCAAGTAATGATTTGCATCGTAGGTGTAAATATTCCCATCGTGAAATCCATGTTTTGTACCCTGAATCACAATCACGATGCTTGGCTCATACAGCGCGGGCATTCTGGCCAATGCCCCGTTGCAGCGCATGAATGTAACGCCGCTTAGTGCTGACTCAGAATACCCCTCTGTGGTCGCCAATTGTTGAGTGATGGCCACCATGCGAGGGTGTCGCAACCCGAATAATTCATCCGTCATATCAACCACCTTCGCGAGTGTGCCACTTGCCTGTTAACGATATTACTCGCAGTCTGTAGGAATATTAAAAACATACTTCTAGGCAATACTCCAAGAGGAATCTGCATTTTCGCAATCAAGCCCAATCCTTACTATGGAAGCTCAACTTTCAACGTAATTCAGGGGGTTCTGAGATGCAACAATCGTTGGCAAGCAAGACAATTTTAATCACTGGCGCAAGCAGCGGCATTGGTGAAGCAACGGCAAGATTACTCAGCGAACAAGGTCATCGAATCGTGATGGGTGCGCGACGTACCGACCGACTTAAATCCATTGCAGACAACTTGAAGTGGAATGGCGGTCAGGTGGTATACCAACAAGTCGACGTAACTCAACAGGCCGACCTTCAGGCGCTTGTTGACTTGGCGATTGAAACATATGGTGGTGTCGATGTCATTGTCAACAACGCTGGAGTCATGCCGCTCTCGCCGATGAATGCTTTGAAAACAGATGAATGGAATCAAATGATCGATGTCAACATCAAGGGCGTGCTGAACGGGATTGCAGCTGTCTTGCCGATCATGAATGAACAGAAGAGTGGACAGATCATCAACATTTCTTCGATTGGTGGACTTTATGTGGTGCCGACCGGTGCGGTGTATTGCGCTACAAAGTATGCGGTCAGGGCGATCTCTGACGGCTTGCGTCAAGAGAATGACCGCCTTCGCGTGACCTGTGTTTATCCAGGTGTGGTGGAATCGGAATTGGCCAACACCATTACGGATACCGCTGCAGCAACAGCGATGAAAAGCTTCCGCGAAATCGCATTGAAACCTGAGGCAATTGCAACTGCAATCGCACATGTCATCAATCAGCCCAGCGATGTAGACACCAGTGAAATTGTGGTTCGCCCCACGGCATCACCGGCTTAAAGCTGCAAGCTCATGCCAAGGCGCTATGCTCCAATGACTGCGCGCCAGGCCAGAAGGCGATGGCAACACAAACAGCACTGTGTTGCCAATTTTTTCATGCTGTAAACCGCACTGTACTTTACAACCCAGAAACTCTTGCCCGGCACGCTTGCTGGTGAAAGCCAGAATTTTAGGGTTGAAGTGCAGAATTTTTTCACGCAATTGGCTAGGCCCGAAATCCGATTTTTTCAATGAACTGTCTGCACCATATACCTGCTTGGCGAGATCAGTCAGCCCCAATTTATATTGAGTGATGCCCTGGAAATCTTTCGGTGAAACCTGATGCGGCGTTAAACCCACTTCAGACAAGGTACGCCAAAATGCATTGCCCGCATTGGCGTAATAGGCGCCGCGCTGGGCGGATACCGTGCCGGGGGCTGTACCGCAGAAAACAATGTTCAGATTGGCTTGAAGCAGGTCGGGGAGGATTGGCATTGTTGTAATACAAACTGCGATTTACACTGCCCTGTGAACAAGGTATTCACTTTGCACAAATCCAAACGGATAAGCCTTGGTGCTTTTGTGTTTCAACTTTACATCTGACGATAACTTGCCAAATAACGGTTTTCCCTTGCCCAGCAACACTGGAATGGTAGTCACCGTGATGCTGTTGACCAAACCTTCAGCCAAGAAACTTTGAATGGTTTGCCCACCATCCAGGTACACCTTTTTAACACCCTGCTGGCTAAGCCTTTCGATAAGCACTGCAGGACGCTCACTGCTAACTGACACGCTGGAAGGTACGCTGGCCGGTAACTCAATTCCCTTTCGGCTCACCACCACCACCGGGGTTGAACCATAGGGCCAAGGCGTGAAGGTCAGCACTTGTTCAAAGGTATTTCGGCCCATCACCAACACATCCACATCGACCATGAATTGACCATAACCACAATCTTCATCAGGTGGTACCACTTGATTGGCCTCATTCAACCAGTCGATGCTGCCGTCTTCGCGGGCAATAAAACCATCCAGGCTGGTTGCAATAAAAACTGCACATTGAATTGTCACAGACTATCCTTCACCAAACGAATATCGACTTCACGTTCCACATACTTCCATTCTTCCGAGGTGCGTAATTTTACGAGCAATTCATCAAACGCATCGGTGTGCTCGGGTGCGAATTCAAACCAGGTTAAAAAGTCAAAGGGCTCGCCAAGATCGCGCGAGTGGTGCAATTGCCGGGCAATTTCAGGCAAGTAGGCCAAGCCAATTTCCGTGTGGTGGGACTGTGCCTCGAATATTGCCCGACGTTCGTCTTGCGACAAAGCCCACCACTGCGCATTTTTCTTGATTGGAATCAGTGCAGCGCAAGTCGAGGCTGGGCGGCTCAATCCCTCTTGCTTTGCGCGCAGCTGATTGATTTCATGACGCTCGGCATAGCGCACATTGCTGGTAAAACCCTGAAGCACCCAGGTGCCGCGCTGGCTTAGCTGGCTTGCAGCAGTGTTTACCACATTCAGCCTTGGCACAGCCTCAATAGGCGCTCCCACAACGGTATCGCAACGGGTAACACGCCACTGGCCTTCTTGGCCACCAATGAAGGAGTAGTGATTGTTCATGTGGGGAATGGGGTATCGGTTTGAATCATCAATATCCCAGCTTGCCTCACACGGGTCAAGCGCCGAAATACAATTTTTCTTAACTATGATCTGGAATATCAGGCTCAACCAACTTGGCCAGTTGCTCCAGCGACTCTTGCCAGCCCAGATAGCACATTTCAACAGGGATGACTGAGGGAATTCCTTCCTGAACAATCCGCAACTCGGTACCACAAGCCACAGTTTTGAGGTCAACAGTGACCACCATTTCACCAGGAAGGCTTTCGTCGTTAAAGCGATCCGTGTGGCGAATGCGTTGATTGGGTACAAGCTCAATGTAGTTCACTTCGAATGTATGACTACTGCCGGTGCTGAAGTTATTAAACGACATGCGGTAACCGCCACCTTCGCGAATGTCCATTTCATGGATGGTGCCCGTGAAGCCATAAGGTGGGCTCCAGTATTCCAACGCGCTTTTATCAGTGAAAGCCTTGTAAACCCGCTCTGCTGGCGCGCGCAATACCCTGTGCAACTTCACTGTACCTGTGTTGTTCGACATCGTGATCTCCTTGAAAGTTATGCCTACCGGGATAGTCGAACGAGACAACGCGAAATCGACAGTTGGAAAATAAATTTATTTAGCGTGTATCGAACTGCTTTCTCAAACTAATCACGGTGTTATCGCCCAATGCTTCGCAAACAAGGACATGGGAAAAAACATGTTTCTGTGGCCACTGCGCACGAGGCACTTCATCTTCGTAATAGAAATAGTCCCACAGTATTGCCGCCCAGCTGTTGCAGCGAATGGGCAATTGATCAATCACACCCTCTTTTGGCATCGGGCATGAACCGGGCGGCGTGTCTTCAATTTCGTACGCCGAATCGTTGAAATAGGCTGGCTCACAATCGAGAAGCAAACCTTGAACTACCGCCAAGAAGCCATAGTCGGTTTGTTCAGTAATCTGCCCGTCCATTTGGAGAATCAGATTCTCAAAGTCTGCTTGTCTGTCTGCAGGAAAGGTTAGATCTATGTCATCGTGCTCGCGCGTAATTCGACCCAAACGGGCATCAATTGCCCAGCCACCGCCTATCCACAACGGCAAGTCAAGAGCGTCTGCCGCCGTGAAAATTGTTTTGATGAGAGGAATGTGCAGGTGATTCACTTCGCTTGGCCTTTTTTCCAATCGACGGTCAGAATACCCAATACGCTTGGCCATTGGGGGAGGCCAGCACAAGGAACAAAGCGACATTCAGAAATACCGTTAACCAGAAAACAAACCGAAACGGAGCCTTGTTCGACTTGTGCCTGAGCCTATGTTGACCCACAAGTGCGCCGGGCCAACCACCCAACAAGGACAACCAGTGCAAGGTGCTTTCAGAGGTACGCCACTTTCCCTTCCTGGCTGCTGATTTATCCATGGCATAAGCGATGTAAGTCAAAACGCTAACAACCACGTAAATCAGGGCCAGCAGCAGCGGCGGATTCCAAAGCAGGCTCACCACACCAAACAAAAAAACGAAGGCAGGAATCGCCAAAAACGACCATGTTCCCCACTGCGCGGGAACCTCATTGTTGGCGATTTTTGAATGCCGTTGCATGAACAAATACCTCGATTTAAGCTTGATTGTCGTGATTCAAACCTTCGCCTTCACCCGAATTTCCAAAGCCCTGGCATCGCCCTTCTTGGCATGGTAGCGAACTGCATGGCGTACCACCCATTTCAATTCAGAAGACGCACCCGCCTGCAGCCAACGCTCGCATGTAGAAAAAGCAATTTCCGGGTGGTCTTTGGCAATGTCGCCAAGGTGATTGGCCACACTGCGGCGCACATAAAGCGACTCGTCATTTTTCAAGTATTCGAGTATGGGCAAAGTGGGTTGGGGATTGCCCACAAACGACTGGATCCGTTTTCCCCACGGCAGCTTGGGGCGAGTGCCCTCACTACACAATCGCCTCACATGCGGGTTGGGGTCACTTAACCACTGGGTAACTTGTGCCAGGGTGCGTTCTTGTTGGTCAATAAGAAAAGGTCGAATGGCAAATTCAGCGGTGAAACGCATGGTGAGTTCACGCAACGCTTGCATGGACACATCGAATGGATCTTCGCCACCATTGTAGCTTGGGTCCAAACCGAAATCGGCAATGAAAAAACTGTGTGGCATGTAGAAAAACCCTGCCAAGCCCAAGGACCCTACTTCGGTTTCTGCCGGGGTGAAGGAGTCGATCAGAATACACACCGCTTGCTTGTAATTGTCGGGTAAAAATTCGCGCAACGATTTGGCAATGTGTTGCGCGCGCTGCATCAGCTCAAGTGGTTCAAGATCGGTCAACGCATGCTGGCAAAATGCTTTCGCCGGAAATGTCTTGTGCACATACAGAATGTTCTGCGCCAGGCACTCGATCGATTCCCGGTTCATCAACACCTTGAGCGGCGTGCCTTTTTGAATCGCGTTGGGCGCCAGCGGAACCGTGGGGGGACGTGGCGGCATCAGCTTTCAGATTCGAGAAGTGTTTTCAAAGTGTACAAGTCATGTGCTACCGCTTGGGCGTCTTCCTCGAATTGCTGCTGCGACATACCCGGTTGCTGAAACAAAGTGAAGGTCAATTCGCTGCCCTCGCCATTGGGCACCACTCGCATGGGGTTGTGCACCACCACGCCCGACTCAAGCTGCACATCGTGATCCAGCACACCGAGTGCGGTTGATGACCGATGGCGCAAATCGCGTTGGAATCAACTTCCCTTTTGAGATTATTTTTGCGGATAAAAAAGTGGATTCCCCTGGCCTGCAACTGGCTGACCTCGTCGCTAGGCCGATTGGCCTTAACATTCTGCGCCCCGATCAACCAAACAGTGCTTTTGAAATCTTGAAGGAGAAGTTTTATTGCTCTGGAGGTCGAAAAAACGTCGGGCAAGGATATGAAAATTGGGGCTTAAAAGTTTATCCACCCCAAAAAAGCGAAAAGCCCCGATGAAACCCACCGAGGCTATAGCGCCGACCGGGAGCCCCCAATCCACTTGCTCGAAGTGTAAGCGATATAGCTTGTTCAAATCAAGTCTTCTCGGTGCAATCGTAACGATATTTGCAACGATGTTGTCAAGCTGGGACACCGCCATATGAAAAATATCCCCAACTGGAATCCAAATCTAATCCAAGACTGTGGCCAGTTTGAGGATGCGCTTGCAGCGGTAATCAACGAGATAGACCTGCCCGGTCCCTTCGTAACCAATTTAAGACGAAGTTGGGCAATCGGGGAAGATCTGCGTCTTCATAACGGGTTACGTAATCATAAGGTTGAATCGGAAATTACGATCCCTTTTGCGGGAGGGGGCTTTCTCCACTACTGCCTTGGCTGGCTATGCACTTCGCACTACAGGGAAACTTTACAAGCATGGTCGCACAAGGACGATTTCTACAGAAACCTCCACCATCTAATACATATAATCCGACGCTATCATGCTTACGAGGCATGTGATCGGCAATTTCAAACTATCAACACGAAACGGCCAATTTTCAGAGCTCAGCAAATCTCACGCGGCGAATATCCAATTGTTGAGCTGCTTTTTCAAAGTTGGCAGCAGCATCCCAATTTCGGCTACACACAAACCGCTTTGCTAATATTAAAGCAGTTGTTTGAATGCTATTGCCTCAGCCATGGGAGCGTGATATTTCGCATGCCCCATCTTAAATTTCTCAATGAGCTTCGGCAAACGTTTGCGCCAGTAAACGAAAATCACAACCGTGATTTTCTGATCCACCTGTTTCAACGCTTCGACAAGCCATCGAAAAGTGAAAAAGTATTCAAGGAAAAGTTAGAAACTGAACTTCGCCTATCAAGATCAACGACTGTTCTTCCAAACGATAACGAAACGAAATATCAGAGGAATATTCAGAAGAGTTTCTTGAATTTCTTTTCTCCGTCTGAAAAACCTGTTCTTTACTTTGGTCCAGACTCTCTTTCAGGGATCCAGTCTTTGAAATTGAACAGGTACAAGATAAACGATGATGATGGCAAGGAAGTCCGGAAGTTAAAAGCGCTTTTTAAACAGAACTTCAATAATGCGCAACCGGACGACCACACTGGTTCAAACATTGACGGCCATACCAAGGGACAACAAAACAACAATCAGGATGCCCCTGAGCTAGAGGCAAAAGCCATTGGGCAAGTACTGCTTGATTTCAACCTTTCGACCTATTTCCCGACCAACCCACACTTGCCGCTTCAGGCCGAACATATCAGTGCCTACGCAACTTTGGAGACGGGCAACACCAGCGAAATCACCAATGACACTTTAGCAGACGTGTTAATTTGGATCGGATATCAAATCGGTGCCAACCTTGAAGGTGCGCTAGCACTTAGAGTCCATCATCTGCCAGAACCGGAGTTTGGATTCATGGAGGATTTTTCCGCGATATGGAGACTTCGTCCATCACTTCAACATATCGGCAAAACGACTTTTCTTCATTCAGCTCTTTTGCCGTCCGAAAGGATAGAGCGGAGATCTCTACCCACCAAACTCCAAAACTTTCTAAAGGACCAATGGAATATTCAAACCCATGAGAGCCTCTACGACCTCGCGATTGATAAAAAGTTCGATCCTGAGAAAATTGATCAGGTAAAGGTACACTTCGGGTTTGAATCGAATGCCTGGCTGCAAAGCAGCCGACGACTGATGCTCCTTGCACAAGGGCATCCAGAATCAGCAGCGATGTTGATACAAAAAAACGCTCGATCAGAGCTTCCTTCGAAATGCGCCTACTATTCCGTAATCCACAAAGAGAAAAACGTCGCGGGCTCCCCTTACGCTTTTGATCTTGAGAAATTTAGAGCCGATGTAGCTATCATGGTTAGCCAATTAGAGCATGCCATAAACAGCAAATCACTTTGCATTTCTTGGAATGCTTGGGTTACCTACTTGATCTTCCGGATCTATCTAACAACGGGCGGGCGACCCGTTAAAGATGCATATTGCGATCTTGATTTATTCACAGACACTTTTGATCTCACGATTGTTGATGACAAAGATGTTTTACTAAGGGAGCCAAGACGTGTGGTACCACTTTGTGAATCGCTCGCTGATGAAATTGGCATCACCTATCGAAATGCTCTTAAACGCCTCGCCAATCTACTTCGAACCAACACGCCTAAGCTTTCGAGACAAATCGAATCGCTTCTCGTCACGCCAAGCCTTTCAAACACTCAAGGTATCCCATTTTTCTTTTTCCTGACAGAAAACGGTATTGAAGGTATTTCTGCGGATATAACACTCCTTGAAAATTTCAATACCTTACAGGCCAATTTCTTGCGTCACTTTGTCAGTAACCACTGCGAGATCACCGATAGAGACATTGTGGATGGACTATTGGGCCATGAAAACGACAAGATTCCAGTTTACGGCGCATCAAGCCTCAGAACAATGAATAAGGATCACCAACGAGTTCGTGACTTTGCAGATAGGATCTTAAAGTTCCTAAATATTAGTGATTCCATTGATTTTGAATTCAGTAGCAAAGACGTTGATGTGTGGGGGCAGTCGATACCCAAACGCTTTGGCTTGCAATTGCGAAGGACTGAACATAAAGCATTACACAAGTCAGTTGCAGCGAGGGCCTACCAAGATGCGCAATCAATTGTTGAAGGCTTGCAACCCGAACAGAAAACACAAGATCGAATTGACAAAGCGCTCAAACAAGCCCAATTGGAGCTGAGCAACCGGATTCATTTTGATATCTTTTTTTACAAGTTCACTCGGTTTCTTCGAAAGTTAGCACCAGGCCTTGACATGAAATCCTTCTCGCGTGTTGGCCGTACCGTCAACGAGAGAGTGCCGATCGACTTTTGTCGAAAATATTCGGAATACCGGGCGTCTCACCCAGGCATCATGGAGATCCTCCAATCCAACACCCAGGCGAAACAAAAGGTCAATCTTGAATTTCTGTTCGCACTCTCTTTAATCAAGCTAAATGGCATTACCTGCAAAATAGCAATTCAGCAGGTTCTAAAAGGAAATTACCTGCTAGGAACAGTATCCGATAAAACATTTATTGATATTCATTTTTTCGATACGCAGCCCCATCCGCTCACTCCGGTCAGACGGCACGAGCTTCATCGCCTGTCAATTCACTATTATGAACGGCTGGTCAATCAACTAAGCTTTCGCCAGAGCAGCAATAATTTAGAAAAATTAGGGCGTGACCTGCAGGCTAAAATAAATCGCCTCGGAGTCAGTGGATCATCGCTTAACACCAAAAAAGACCTACTTTATTATTTCGCTGAAATTGAGCAATCCTACCAACTATACGAATTACCCGGTTGTTTGTCCGCGATTGCCTCAGGCGACACCAAGCATCGCAGCTCAAATTATCTAAGCTTTCAACAACTCACTGATCCTGACACAGATCACGTGGCAAGTAACGCTCGACTAGCGCTCGCAACCAAGTATCTCTCGCATGAAGTTATAGCGACCGATGCGATTGCATATCCCGATCCCGGTAACAAAGACCCTAATCCATCCCAAGCGACAGCTACAAGCTCATTTGTCAGCGCTACAGGACTCGAAATTAAGGATAACTTTTCTGGGGGCACCAATGACCAAGCCATCGAGGAGAGCTCCACCCCGGACACTTTAACTGACTTCCATGAACAAGGGCTATTGTGTAAATCTGTCGCAAGCCATATTGAAGCAATCATGGATGACGCCCTTGGCGCGATGCTAAGACTAAGTACAGAAATTGCAGCGAGACCCTCTCTGTGTAAATCGGCACTTTTAAGCTATGCCAAAGATATAGAGAGTAGAAGACCCTCTGGACGAAAAAGTTTGGCTAAAAGCACCAAGCTCAATTACTACGGAAGAATTGGGAATCTTTTTAAAGAGACCAACCTCGAGCAGGAAATCGATGATGAACAACTCGATGAGGCAATTGAAACCATTAACGGCTACCTACTGGACAGACAACAGATCCTGCAATCTGCTAAAGACGATCTGCGTCAAATTAGGGACCTATTCTCCAAACTAGCAGAACTGAATCCTTTGATGTCCGTGAAGTTCGACAGTATTGGTACGGTTTATAACCCAGCTACACATCTCTTTTCTCAGAAAGAACTAAATCTGATCTTTAAAAAAATTCAAGAAACCCAGCCCGAAGCGGTTCAAGCAATTTTTGTTCTTCTTCGTCGTTTTGGTCTGAGGAAAACTGAGTCTCTCTTTCTAAAGCCCGTCAATCTGCAGCTTCTAGATACTACCCCGCTGCTCAGAGTGGTGGGCGATTCTGTTTTTAGGCCCAAATTTCCTGCTTCCAATCGCTATGTGTTATCTCAAACTAAAATTACAAGTGAGGAGAAAGGGATCCTTCAAAGAATAAAGCACCGAGCAATCACAGCGAAAGCAAGTTACCTTGGCGATTTGATTCAGTCCTCTGCGCGCGAGATTAGTTTGCGTCTAAACCAAATCATTCGAAATGTTACTTTCAGAGGGAGTATTCACACCCTGCGACATACCTTTGCTGACGAACTGACACATGGACTTTTTGAGAGTGCAATTTGCTGCAATCCTGACAATCCGTTAACCGGCGAAAGATTGATTCATACAACACCCGATAACGTGAATCGCAAAACACTATTTGTCGCGAGCAGAATTCTCGGGCATGCAGGAACAACCACGCTACTAGAAACCTATTCACATCGCGGGTTTGAGGTCATCGACTCTTTGTACAACAGTCAATTTTGTGAAAGCGCGCTCAGGAACACTGAAACTCAAAGCGAAAGTTTCGCCTTCTCATTGGCTTCAAGATACGGCCTTAAAGGTTCAGCTCATCAACTCGATGAGCCAATAAAGCTGCGTACTTTTAACGTCAAAGACTACATTCTCGGATCACTTGATTACCTCAACCAATCTAGCGATACGATAAATCCTTGTTCCACTGCCAACCAGAAAATCACTAGCCGGCTCTATCATCTTGAAAATATCTTTAGATCATTTCCGCCTAACCTTCGCCCTGCCCGCTTCGCTCACGCGAAAACGAACGGCATTTTCCTGAGCCGAGCCTTCTACGAACGCCTTGAAAAACAATTACCCGATAATGCAGATACTGCTGACTTGATTCACCGAGTGCAGGCAACGCCTGCAAAAACATCAGAAATATTGGCTCTTAAACGAATTCCATTTGAACTCAACTCTAACTTTGATCCACTCGGTAACTTCACCGAGGATGCTCATTATGTGATCCGCGAATCGATGAAAGAAAAGGATCTTGTGAATCTCATCCACATTTTAGACCTGCTTCAGTTCCTCGGATTCGACTCCAAAGATTTGTTCTTTTGGTCAAATTCTTACAGTCAAAAATGCGATATTCGGAATGTCTTGACAGATCTTGGACTGAGCACTCGATTCAACTTATCAGTTGGTCCTGTGCGTCAAACAGTCAAGTTCAATATTGAACTAGAGACAGTGTGGGTCATTGGTGTCAAACGTCAAAAGAAAGACGTGCCTTTTTCGAATACTGAATTTTTCTGGATTGGATTGATTGTACATCTGTTAGCAGGAGGCTACTAAATGACTTTCTATGTAGTTCATAAACTTAAGGTGAAAAATCCGCAATCACTAACAGAGGGACAGGTATCTGAAAGTGCTAGATTATTCAAAACTTCAAAAGCAAATCTTTTCCACAGAATTGCAGCCACTTACAGAGATCAAATTGACAGGTCAATTGAAGTCGGCGACTTGGTCAGTGACTCAGAAAGTGAACTCCGTTATTGGCAACTCGTCTTTGACATCTCATCGACAAAAGAAAATGAGGAAGCGATTTTCGAACGGCTGGATTGGATTGATAATCACATCGTCGATATCGTTTCAAGCCTGCAAGGTGTCGTGTTCGAACCGAAGCTCAATAGCATTCACCGTATAGGTAAGGACGACAACTCTAAACTTGATCATTTAGCCAAGGAAATAATCACCCAGCAGGTTCACGAATTTGTTGTCGAACGTCTTGTCGAACACAACCAAATCAAGCTGACTAAGTTTTCTGGCTTGAGCCCAAACACCGACGTTACAATACACCTTGCAGAACAAGTGAGCGGACTCCAGGACACGACTCGCATTTATAAATTTAAAGGCCGAATCACAAGTTATGATATGAGTCAAAAAACAATCAAGGCATTGCGTAGTGAATCTTCAGATTATCAATCCAAAGAACAGGAACAGCCACTAGATATCACATTTAACGAAGATGTTGACCCTGACGATTTATCAGATGAGCGGATGGAAACAACTCGTTCTGGACCTAATCTACAGGTCATGCGAAAACCGCGCGAAGAGACTTTTCACATTAATCCAAGTGACTTCGTGAATGTCGATCATCAGGCCAAATACATGCCGTGGGAAAGAAGATTTAATATGGAAATCGAGTTCCACTATCAGGTGTTGGAAAGTCGCAAACAAGTTTGCCTAAGAATGGACACTACATATAATTGCAAATAATTTTCAAATCAAGCACACCTGGCTGATCTATTCGGAACAGTCCAGATACAGATCTTGTGAACAACATGCTCGATGCAGCCATTGAAACCGTGGATGATGAAAAAATACCATTATTCATTCAGTAGGGGTGGTCATTCAGTTGCGTTTACTCGCAGGGTTATAGTAGTTATTCTGCGTTGAATTTCTATTGTCATCCCGCATCTTCAACCTAGGAGTCAGATTAGTTGCGTCACCAGAATCTACGCACTCAAAATTTTCCATCTTTCAAATAACATTTTCACGACTCAGTCTCTGACAAAATGAGTTGCAGACGAACGCCGATACAAGTAAGCCTACGATGGGAAAGTGTAACCTATTGAATCCATCTAACATCCGCGCCGTAAAAAAACAGAGACGATCAGATCAGATTGGGACCACTACACATAATGTTGGCGCCAGAGATATGAGCAAATTTGATTACAAACCAACACTTGAAGGCACTTTAGTCTCTTTCATGATCGTGGTCCTCAAGAATCATGGTTGCAGCCTTTTCTCCAATCATAGTGGCAGCGGCATTTGTGTTACCACCGACCAAGGTCGGCATAATTGAACAGTCCACAACCCGCAATTTGGCAATGCCGTGCACGCGTAAACGATGGTCAACAACAGCCATCTCATCTACGCCCATTTTGCAAGTGCCCACTGGGTGATAAGCTGTTTCCGCTGTCTCTCTGACCCATTTTTGCAGCTCTTCATCCGTCTGTAGATGCTGTCCGGGTGAAATTTCTTCTCGGTTCATTCCCCTTAATGCCGGCTGCGAGACAATGTTTCTCACGATTCGAATTCCCTTAACCAGTCGATCGATATCTCTTTGATGTTCCCCGTAATTTGGATCAACAACAGGCAAATCAAGTGGGTTTGAGCTTGCCAACTTAACCCTACCTTTGGATAGAGGGCGAAGATCATAAACCATGATGGAATACGCATAACTTTTCAATAGTGGCCACAAATTCAAGCCATGTCGAATGGCAGGAAGTGGAACAAAATGCAATTGCAAATCTTCTATTGGTTCTTCTTTGGAAGACTTCACGAAGCCACCGGACTCGGCAAGGTTACTGCTCAGCTCACCACGCTTGAATATTAAATATTTGACCAGCTCGCTGATACATCGCAACCAAGACAAAGGGTGTAAAGAGATGGGCAAACGATTGCGTGTCCGCATCACCAGAAAAACATCCAGGTGGTCTTGCAGATTTTGCCCCACACCAGGTAGCTCATGTACAAACGGGATGTTGTATTTAATCAGATCCTGCCATTGACCAATTCCCGACAACATCAATAAATGCGGCGAATTAAATGCACCCCCACTTAAAATAACTTCCTTCTTGGCCACTACTTTGCAGAGTTGTCCTTCATGAAAATACTCAACGCCAGAGGCGCTTCGACTGTCGATGCAAACCCGGGCTACTCGTGCACTAGTGATAACGGTCAGGTTGGTTCGGGACATAGCGGACCAAAGATACCCTCTAGAATTACTCCAGCGTTGACCATCTTTGTGATAAGCATAATACGAGCCGATTCCAGCTTGACTGACCCCGTTGAAATCGAGGTTTTCGGGATATCCCGCCTGTACCCCTGCCTCTATGAAGGCTTTGGAAAGTTTATTTTTATGGCTCGGCGAGACTATATTTAACGGGCCTTCGGAACCATGATATTTTTCCAGCTCCTCTTGAGTCATACCAGTGGCAATCGCCTCAGGCTGAAAGTTTTCTGATTTCTTAAAATAAGGTAGAACTTCTTCGTACGCCCATCCTTTGCAACCTAGATACGCCCAGTGATCAAAGTCGCTCCAATGACCTCGAATATAGACACATGCATTAATCGAGCTTGACCCACCAAGCGTTTTTCCGCGTGGCTGAAACATGACCCGGTTATTCAAATGTACTTGTGGTGATGTCCAAAATCGCCAATTGTATTTATGGCTGCGCATAAGACTAGCCATACCCGCTGGCATGTGTACGAACATGTTGGTTTTATCGCTAGGCCCTGCCTCCAATACCAATACCGTGAACTTGCCATTTTCGCTCAACCTATTGGCCAAAACACTTCCGGAGGAGCCCGCTCCCACGACTATAAAATCATATTGGGCTTGCCTGTCCACTAATTTGCTCCTCACAACTGCAATTTGATCAATCTCTGAATTAGTTCTGGCTGCATTTTGGCAACATGATTTTAAGCATCGCATCACGAACTAGCTCAGTTTGTTCCATAGGCAAAAAATGCGTAGTTCCAGCCAGAACCCTCACTTCGGCTGAGGGCAATATCTTTCCAAGACGTCTTTGCGCTAATGATGAGAAAGTTGAAGCGCGCTCCGCAGCTATTGCAACAACAGGACACTTCAACTGACGAATGCCTGGCCACGGGTTATGCTCGGTTTGAGCGAATGTGGAGCTCTCCCACAACGGTGAGCATGCAAGACGAAGACGATCTCCATCCTGTATAAAGGCATGTTGGACATAAGCCTCTAACCAAGACTCGGGCCAAGTCTTGAAGCCACCTCGACCACGATAGTTTTCCAGAGCCGAGACATAAGAATCGAACACATTCCGTCGGCGTGCGGCTCCAGCGGCCAGCGACAACCGGTGTGATCGACGCAACAGCTTGGACAACCACAACATTCGGCTTTGCCATGAATCCATTATCACCGGCTCTAAAAGTATCAATCCCAACACTTTGTCTGGCTGGCGAGCAGCCGCCATAATGCTTGATGTAGCACCGATTGAATGACCTCCAAGCCAAACGGGTTCATCCAACTTTGCCAACAACGCGGTTAGATCTTGATAGTAGGTCTCCCAACCGCGAAATGTAGAAGCATCGGCTGCATCGGCACTTGCCCCATGTCCACGCATATCCCAAGCTATGATGTTGCACTCAACGGACAGTTCATCAAGAAGTGGCTTATAAAGACGGCCATGGAAACCAGTCGCGTGTGCCCAGTGAAGCATGGGGCGTCCGTCAGACTGAGGCCACCGCCACAAGGTAATCTCTCGACCATCAGCGGCGAGAAATCCGTCTCGTTCGACAGAACATGATTTATTTGTTACCAATACCATCTTGATTCTTCCCGGAAGTAGAGAACAGCAACTGAACAACTCCGTTTGCTATCGGTGCAGTCTTGTCACCCTGCCAACAGCTCACCCTCACCAAACTGGTACGCCGACCTTGACGCACAATCTCCGCGTTCGCGAAAGTAATTTGCGCCGTGGCTGAGCGAAGGTAGTGGATGTTGCTTCCCAGAATACGGGGGCTGCGTAGTTGCGTATCTTCTCTTTGGGCAGCGATACGCGCTGTAATCTCAATCAAGGCTCCGATTACACCGCCGTGTAGTGCTGGCAGCATGAAATTACCAATAAAAGCGTCACGGTAAGGCAGTTGAACAAATATCGCCTCATTGTGTCGTTGAACCTCGAGTCCTAAATGCCGAGAGTAGGGAATACTATCAAGTAAGGTCTGCCAAGCGTCATACTCGCTCTTTCCGTCAAATGGGATGGGACGAGGATGGGCAGGATCGGCAGTACGACTCATGCTCTTCCCCTTGAAGCCTCAGCCACTTGGAAGCGTTGGCCTTGGGTATTTCTTATAAATGTGGCACTACCTGTTGCTAGCGGCACATCATCACCTTCACAGAAGATTTCACAATAGATGAAGGCAACATCGTCCATAAGATGGCGACAAGTGGCCACCGCTAACAATGAATGACTATCAACAGCGGGTCTTAGGTAATCCATATGCAAACTCAACGTAGCTATAGGAGTTAGCTCCTGTGCCTCAGCGAATACCGCAAGACCGCTGGCCGAGTCAGCCAGTGAATACAAAATACTCGTGCTTACTTCCCTTTTTTCGGCATCGGCGAACATCCATGCCTGTGGAGTTAGACGCATACACACCTTGCTGCCATGCACAGAGACCACCTGCATACCCAGATCGCTATTGTGAGGGACCTGCTCGGTAAAACGCCGCGCAGTCTCTACGGCACCATTTTGTTGAACTTTGTTTGGCTCAGTCATCAGATTTGAACGCTTAGTAACATTTGGAATTGGCACAAAAATGACCGAAAGCAATTATTGTCATTGATAGTAATCGCCAAGAAATTTACACACATCTTAATTTTGGTTGGTCAACCAACTAAAGTCAAGAATATGTTCAAGCTGAAGGGCAACGACTTACACAATGGAATATTATTTGTGTGTAGGGTCAGTCCATTTTGACGGTGATGAGAAATACAACGGCCCCACTTAGGAGATGTACAAACTATGGTTCAAAAACCGCCCATACCCGATAATAAATTGGACGATCAGAGCAATGTTTTGTCAAATGCAGCACGACTTTTTCGCGAAAAGGGATTTGAGAAAACCTCACTTAAGGAAATCGCTGAAGCTTGTAATATGCTGCCAGGCAGCCTTTATTATCGATACAACACCAAGGAGGCACTTCTTGTTGAACTGATGCGCCGTGGAATTTACCTGGTAACAGAAGAGGTCGAATTGGCCTATGCCAGTTCGAATGACCCAGTCGAGAAGTTGCGTCTTTGCATCAATGCACATCTTCGAGCTCTGCTGGGTGATTCCGACATGGTCTATGTGCTGCTGTTTGAATGGCGAGCCTTGAGTCCAGAGGCACGGAAGGAAATCATAAAGCTGCGTGACCAGTACGAGTCTCTTTGGATAGATATTCTCGAAACAATGATCAGCCAGAGGGTTATTCAGAAAGGCGTGGATAGTCGTCTTCTTCGACTGATTGGCCTTGGTGCCCTCAACTGGGTTGCAACATGGTTTGATCCAAACGGCTCCCATACACCGGACGACATTGGCAATTTCGTCTGGCAAGCTATTATCAAAGGCTTGATCAATCAAGATGCTCAAGGCGAACACTTGCACCAGTTAAAGCAGCTCAATCAACCGTTGATTTAGATCATAAATCAACTAAGATGCATAGCCTGAGGTTTGGTATTTAGCCTGAACGTCTCTGGCGGTTGGTCAAACCAGCGCTTAAAAGCGCGCCTGAAGTTGGCACTATCATGATAGTTCATCAACACAGCGATATTCTCAATGGATAACCTGCTGTCACACAGGTAGCTTGCAGCCTGTTGAGACATAATCTCGTCTCGGATTTGCCGGAATCCGGTGTTTTCCTCTTTGAGTTTACGTGCCATGGTGCGCTTGCTCATGAATAGTGAAGCTGCCGCTTCATCTTCATTAAGAGTTCCGGGCGGACGGGACAACATCATCTTTTTAATTCTCGTCTGATAGCTAGGTTTGTGAGTCTGAAGTTGCGCGAGCATGGATTCACACTGCTGCAAAGCAAAGCGATAGCTTTCATGATTGGCAGAGGCGTTCGGCTCCAGACACAACGCCATCGGCAACCTGAGTTTTAAATGATCGCAACCAAAGAGAATCTGCCCCGATAAATAGTCGGAGTACAGCGCATGGTACGTGGGTGCCGGATGGGGGAAAAATATTTCAGCCTCATTTAGGGGTCGACCAATAATGAATTCACCAAACTCCAGAAGAACTTTAATTATCGTATCTGCCAGGCAACGCTGTATGTCAGCATCAAGCGACATCCGAAAATGCAGTGTGCATTCGAGGTGAGTTTCAACTTGCTGCAAACGTAATTCAATGACGCTTACCCGCGTTGGCAGGAATATATGTATAGCCTGTAGCGCACTGAGTAAATTTGGGCTGCTTGAAGCGGCAAACCCCATAGCACCATGCGTCGCCGGCGTGAGGCGCTTGCCCAACATTAAACCAAATTCGGGTTGGCCAGACAACACCAACGCATTTCGCAAAATCAGAACTTGTTGAGTTGCCGAGAGCAAGCCATCCTCCCTCAGAAACTGTCTGACTCCGAGTCCCGTTCCAAGTAACAGAACTGGTAGCTGTCTAGCGGTCAGATCCAGCTCACGGGCAATGAGTCGTGAGTAATTTGATGGGATATCGGCTGTAAGGTTTTGGGAAATATTCGCTTGCCGCGTCATCAGCGCCGCCTATCAAGGAAAGAAAATAACTGCATTGTCTTGAAATGACCCGGTGCCGTCAAGAAATGACCTCGCCGTTGTGTTGACGGCGATCTACTATCTTATCGATTGAAGTTACTAGTAGGAGAAACGCGGTGGGCAAAATCATTTTTATTGAGCATAACAATACAACTCACGTTATCGAATTCAAAGCTGGATCATCATTGATGCAAATCGCTGTCGATAACGCCATTCCAGGAATCGATGGGGACTGTGGCGGGGAATGCGCCTGTGGCACTTGTCACGTCATAGTCGCAGATGAATGGTTCGAAAAGATCGGTTCATTCGGTGATGGAGAAGAGCAGATGCTATCGATGACGCCAGAGCGGGCAAAAACCTCACGTTTGGGCTGCCAAGTTAAAACCACTGAAGCGATGGACGGCATGACCGTTCGACTCCCAGAATTTCAGATGTAAATATCGGAGAGCCCCATGTCAACACAATCCAAAACATTTGACCAAATTCAGACCAGAGTGATTAATGCCACCGCCAAGGTGATACCAATGCATTTGCAAATTCAGGGTCTGAAATTTTTGATGCGTGCCAAAAAGAAAACAATTGGCGCGCGCAGGCCCACACCAAGCTTTGTTGAATACCCGCTGCCAGACGTAGGTACACTACGAATTGATGACATTGACGTGAGCAATCCGTTTTTGTACAGGCAAGGGCAATGGCACGCCTATTTCAAGAGGCTGCGTGATGAAGCCCCGGTTCACTTCCAGAAAAACAGTCCATTCGGTCCGTTCTGGTCGGTGACTCGCTATGAGGACATCCTGTTCGTCGATAAACACCATGACCTGTTTTCCGCCGAGCCGGTCATCATCCTTGGCGATCCCCCTGAAGGCCTCTCGGTGGAAATGTTCATCGCCATGGATCCACCAAAACACGATGCACAGCGGAGCTCCGTGCAAGGCGTAGTGGCTCCTCAGAACCTGAAAGAAATGGAGAGCCTAATCCGGTCTCGCACAGGGGATGTGCTCGACAGTCTTCCCGTGGGCCAACCCTTTGACTGGGTACCAACGGTATCAAAGGAGCTAACTGGACGCATGCTGGCCACGCTTTTGGATTTCCCTTACGACGAACGTGACAAACTAATTTACTGGTCAGACCTTTTAGCTGGCGCCGCATCAGCCACCGGTGGCGAGTTCACCGACGAGGAGGCCATGTTCGACGCTGCCGCCGACATGGCCCGCGATTTTTCACGACTTTGGCGAGATAAGCAGGCACGCCGCGCCGCAGGTGAGGCGCCAGGCTTTGATTTGATCAGCTTGTTGCAAAGCAGCGAGGACACTCGTGACTTGATTAACCGTCCGATGGAGTTTATTGGCAATCTGGCACTACTCATCGTCGGTGGTAATGACACTACCCGCAACTCCATGAGTGGAGGCTTACTAGCCATGAACCAGTTTCCGAAAGAGTTCAAGAAGCTCAAAGCAAACCCTGCGCTAATTCCAAACATGGTGTCGGAAATCATCCGCTGGCAAACACCTTTGGCCTATATGCGCCGAATCGCCAAGCAAGACGTTGAGCTTGGGGGACGGACTATCAAAAAAGGTGATCGAGTAGTGATGTGGTATGCATCGGGAAATCGGGACGAGCGCAAGTTTACGGATCCGGATCAATTCCTCATCGACCGTTCTGGCGCACGTAACCACCTGTCGTTCGGCTATGGCGTTCACCGATGCATGGGCAACCGTCTGGCCGAACTACAACTGCGTATCCTGTGGGAGGAATTACTCAAGCGCTTTGAAAACATAGAAGTTGTTGGTGAGCCCGAACGAGTGCAGTCGAACTTCGTGCGTGGCTATTCGGAGATGATGGTTAAATTGACCCCACTGCGATAATCTCTTTGACGCAGAATACAAGTTAATTCCTTTACAAGCAAACAGAGACGCCCGACCGCTGTTAGGGGGGCGCAATCATAATATTGTCCAGCTGGATAATCCGGTCTCAATAACGTGTTGGAGAGGGCGCTCATGACAACGAAAGAAAAAGAGACGACAGTTGTCGTTGGAGGTGGGCATGCAGCAGGCGCGCTACTGACCACATTAATCCAGAAAAAATACCCGCATAATATAGTACTGGTAGGAGATGAGCCCTACCCCCCATACCAGCGCCCACCTCTGTCGAAGAATTACCTGGCGGGTAGTGTTGACCGAGAGTCGCTGTACTTGAAACCATCGTCGGTATACGAGAACGCGGGCCACCAGCTTAAACTTGGCGTGCGCGTTGAGCAGATAAATCGGAGCAATAAAACCATTCTCTTGTCTGATCAGAGCACTCTGACATACGATCGACTCGTCCTGGCCACTGGGTCACGGGTGCGACGTCTGAAAGTACCCGGCGCGGACTTGAAGGGAATTCATTATCTGCACGATATCGCCGACACCGATGTCCTGCGTGATCAACTAAATCCGGGTAAACGGCTGGTGATCGTTGGTGGCGGCTACATCGGCCTAGAAGTGGCAGCAATCGCCATCAAGGCAGGCCTAGACGTCACTGTGCTCGAATCCTCAGAACGCCTATTGCAACGTGTCACAGGACCAGAGATCTCAGAGTTCTTTTATTCAAAGCACCGCAGCGCGGGAGTGGATGTGCGGTTGACCACCACGGCTACCGAATTCGCAACTGACGGTCTCGGTCATGTGACTGGCGTAGTAGTGGCGAACGGGAATACCTTGCCAGCCGATATTGTGCTCGTCTCTGTAGGAGTAGTACCAGAAACCAAACTGGCAGAGTCCGCTGGACTGGCTTGTGATGACGGTATTTTAGTGGATGAACATACCCGCAGCAATGATCCCTCCATCCTGGCTATCGGCGACTGTACCCGCCACCGAAATCTTTTTTTCAAACAAATGCAACGGGTCGAATCGGTCGCCAACGCTGTCGAACAAGCCCGTACAGCGGCGGCTACCCTGATGGGAGAGGACAAACCGTACCACCACGTCCCATGGTTCTGGTCGAATCAATATGACCTTCGCCTGCAAATGGTGGGATTGTCACAGAACCATGATGAACGCGTCGTTCGCCGCGACATCGAGGGTGATGCATTTGCGGTTTTCTATATCAGGGAAGGTCGTCTAATTGCTGTTGACGCAGTCAACATGCCATTGGCTTTTATGGTCGGTAAGCGGCTCGTTTACGAGGGTAAGGACGTCAGTGCCGAGAAGTTGAGAGATCTGAACATCGCGTTAACTTCTTTAATCTGAAGTATGTAAGAGTTAGCTTCCTTCAAAGGTAAATCAAACGACTACTGCATAAGATTGGCGGAAAAAGACCCCTTTTTGTCCGACGCACCTCTTTGCAGAAAATGACCCCCTCCGCATAATAATTCTCATTTGGTCTATCGCCATTTCTCACATTATAAAAATCACTTGGAGGCGGACATGCTTCAATTTCTAAACAAAGGCTCAACCCACAAAGCCAATATAAACGGCAAACTCATTCATGTTGAAGCCGACGAAACGCTACTTCTAGCTGCTTTGCGTCAAAACGTCGAAATTCCCAATATTTGCAGAGTTGGAGGATGTGGTTCCTGCAAGTGTAAGCTCAAGGACGGCAGGGTTCAGGAGTTGACTGAGAGCGCGTACCTGCTCTCTGAGGAAGAGATTGCTGAAGGCTACATTTTGGCTTGTCAAAGTCGCTTGAAGTCGGACATTGAAGTGGAAATGGACGAGAGCGCCGCGATTACTTCTTCGCCAGTAGCGGGACGCATTGTGAAGCGCGAGTTCTTGACACACGACATAGCGAGAATTGACGTGCAACTTGATCAGCCAATCAATTACAAGGCCGGCCAATTCGCCGAGTTGACGCTGGATTCTGTCAAAAACGCACCTCGTAGTTATTCATTTTCAAATGCACCAGACAACCAAGGTCTGGCCAGCTTCACCATTCGCAGAGTGCCTAGTGGTCGGTTTTCAACTTATGTATTCGATAAGCTGGTCGAAGGGGAAATACTAACCGTACGAGGTCCCGGTGGAGACTTTTGGCTACGTGAGGGTGGAGAAAAGGTTGTATTTATCGCCGGTGGTAGTGGCCTGGCTCCAATACTTGGGATGCTTGAGGAGATGGAGCGCAAGGGTGATCGGCGCCCCGTTACGCTGTTGTTCGGTGCACGCACCGAACAAGATCTATACGAATTACATCGCCTTGACGCTTACACAAAGAATTGGCCTGGATTTCGGTTTGTTCCCATTCTTAGTGAAGATAATTCCAATCACAACTGGAATGGCTTGCGTGGCTTGGTAACGGACCATATTCGTAGGGAAGCTGCGGGTGCCACCCAAGCCTACTTATGTGGTCCGCCTCAAATGATTGATGCTGCAATTAAGGAATTAAAGGAGAACAAGCTTGCAGCACAAGGTATTTATGCAGATCGCTTCGTAGTTCGAGAGGTTATGAACACTGGCTTTTATGGAGCGGTTGGTTTGCCCTTGATTGAGAGAACTCCGGCGACCATTGGTGATTATCTGAAGTTCATGATGTTTCATTTGATGGGAGTAATCGCAGTCGTTGCATATTTGGCGGGTGGCGCTTGGATCACTGCGGGTTTTGCGAGTTTGTTGGGCTTTTATGTTCTAGGAGACATGTTGACGGGCGACGACACAGTGACACCCGAGTACCGCAAGCCCTGGATTTTGACCGTTCAATTGTGGTTAGCTTTGCCACTCCTTTTGTTGATTGGTTTTTGCTTTATGTGGACGATGTCGACAGGAGATCCACTTGGTCTAGGTGAATTTGTCATGGGTCTTACCAGTTACGACGTCTTTGCGGCGCGGGAGGCAACCTCGTCTGTACATCGCTATTTTTCAGGGATTATTTACTATGGCTATTTGATTGGAATCATGGGCACTGTGGTTGCTCATGAATTAACGCATCGGACATGGGATCCCGTTTCGTTGTGGGTTGGGCGTTGGCTTCTGGCGTTTAGTTACGATGCGGGCTTTGCCATTGAGCATGTGTACGGTCATCATCGTTATGTGTCAACTGAGCATGATCCAGCGACAGCACCACGTGGACGCAATGTATATCTTCACATAGTGCTCTCAACTATCAAGGGAAATATCAGTGCTGCAAAAATTGAAGCTGAACGCCTGAATAAAAAGGGACTCCCAGTAATGTCTTATCACAATGCGTACATTCGAGGCCTGCTCATGAGCGTGGTGTTGAATGTAGCTGCATTTTCGGTTGCGGGCTGGACAGGCGCACTATGTTTTAGCTTGGCCGCTTTATTTGGCAAATCCTTACTTGAAATCGTGAACTACATGGAGCATTACGGCATGGTGCGCTTACCTGAACAGCCTGTTCAGCCACGTCACTCCTGGAATACGAACCGTCGAATGACATCATGGGGCATGTTCAACCTGAGTCGTCATTCGCATCATCATGCACAAGGCGAAGTGCCCTACCAGAACTTGATGCCACTGCCTGATGCGCCTGTGATGATCGGCGGATACCTAACCACAATTTTTTTGACGCTTTGCCCGCCCCTTTGGCACAAGCTCATGACATCAAAACTAGTTGAGTGGGACCGACACTTTGCTTCCCCGGAGGAACAAATCTTGGCTCTTCGTGCCAATCAGCGAAGTGGAATTAAAGAGTTGGTCGACTATGACCCCCGCCAATGGTCTCCTGATTCGATCAAGTATTCGACTTGAGAGAAGCAACTAATTCTTAGTTTGGAGATTATTATGGAATTCGATTTTGTAATCGTGGGTGGAGGCTCATCCGGAGCAACTCTGGCAGCGCGCTTGAGCGAAGATTCGTCAGTAACAGTGTGCCTTCTTGAAGCTGGTGGTCGTGGAGACAATTCCTTGATTCGAACACCTGCTGCAATGGTTGCGATGGTTCCCGGGCACGGAAAACTGAACAACTGGGCTTTTAATACAGTGCCTCAGCCCGGTTTAAACGGGCGTATTGGCTATCAGCCTCGCGGCAAGGCGCTGGGGGGTTCTTCAGCGATTAATGCCATGTTATACATCCGAGGACAAAGACAGGATTACGATGGCTGGGCAAACCTGGGTTGTGATGGTTGGGACTGGGACAGTGTATTGCCTTACTTTAAAGATGCCGAAAACAACGAGCGAGGTGCTGATCCATTTCACGGGGCCAGCGGACCACTTCATGTGTCGGATCAGAACAGCCCACGACCGGTGACTCGCGCGTTTGTTGAAGCAGCAAAAGCCTGGGGACTACCAGAGCAGCAAGACTTCAATACCGGTGACAATGAGGGTACCGGGCTATACCAGGTAACACAATTTCATGACCCGAATAAGCACGGTGAACGTTGCTCAGCGGCCGCCGCTTACCTTCATCCCATAATGACCGAGCGTTCAAACCTAACGGTGCTTACAAACGCTCATGCCTGTCGCATTCTTTTGGAGAATCAGCGTGCAAAGGGTGTTTTTTATCGCCACAGCGGCAAGGAGTTTCTAGTTAAAGCCCGTCGCGAGGTGATCGTCTCTGCTGGTGCTTTTGGCTCCCCTCAACTCTTACAGTTATCCGGTGTTGGTAGACCACAAGACATCACCCCCTATGGCATTAGCATGGTGCACGAGTTAGCAGGTGTCGGGCAGAACATGCAGGATCATCTGGATTTCACACTGGCATTCAAATCCCTTGATACTGACAACTTTGGATTGGGTTTGGCAGGCGCGCTGGGATTATTCAAGCACCTTACTTCGTGGCGTCGAAATGGCACCGGTATGCTGTCCTCGCCTTTTGCGGAAGGAGCTGCATTTCTGAAATCATCGAAGTCAATTGATCGTGCAGATTTACAATTGCACTTTGTAATTTCTATAGTGGAGGACCACGCGCGCAAACTACATTCAGGCTACGGCTTTTCTTGCCATGTGTGCGCGCTTCGTCCCTATTCTCGAGGAGAAGTTTTCTTGCAATCTGCGGATCCTTTGGATGATCCAGGGATCGATCCAAAGTTCCTATCGGATCACAGGGATCTGGAAACTTTGATCAAGGGAGCAAAAATCACCCGTGAAATTTTGATGCAAAAACCATTAGAGAACTACCGACATAAAGAACTTTTCGACGTGCATGAAGGCATGAGCGATTCTCAGTGGGAATCAAAAATACGCGCTAGAGCCGACACCATCTATCACCCTGTAGGAACTTGCAAAATGGGAACCGACACAATGTCGGTTGTGGATGCGCAACTACGTGTGCATGGGCTGCAGGGACTAAGAGTGGTAGACGCGAGCGTGATGCCCACCTTGGTTTCTGGCAATACAAATGCACCCTCAATCATGATTGCCGAAAAAGCGGCTGACATGATCCTCGGTAAGAATCGAATCACCAAAACAAGTACAAGCCCTCAGATTAATGAGAAGGAGATGAGTTATGTCTGAGTCGTTAGGTAATTTATCGATAGAGCAGATGTCCGTTCAAAACCTTATACCTGGAGAGAAAACTGCTTCCGAAGAGACTCAACGCTGTGACGACGCTTTGTTGGTTCTCGATGGGAACAAACATGAATGGGCCCGTACCGACTGTACCGTTCGCATTTTCATTCTTCAAGAAATCAAGACTGCGCTTCTTCAACAATCTGAGGGCTGGGCTGAAATTGCAGCACGTCGCAAGCGTTTACCTGCAAGCTCTACATTGAAAGGGGAAGAATGGTTAGCAGGTCCGTTGCCAGTAATGGCCACTTGCAATGGCCTTATTGAAACACTCTCCAAAATGGAAAACAAGGCCTTTCTAGCGCAACTACCCTATCGCCGAGTCGCGAAAGGTCAACTTGCTTTGAAAGTATTCCCGCATACCCTTTGGGACAAACTTCTTTTATCAGGTGTGAAGGCAGAGGTTTGGATGCAGCGCGGCGTAAATGAAGTTTCGATTGAAGCTGCCTCAGCCTATGATCTACCAGCCGGTGAAAGATCTGGAAAACTGGCCTTGGTGTTAGGAGCAGGCAATGTGGCAGCGATCAGTCCATTGGACGCACTCCACAAACTCTTTGTTGAAAACGAGGTCGTGTTGCTTAAACTCAACCCGATCAATGATTATCTTTTTGATTATTTGCACGCTGCGTTCAAACCATTAATTGACCGCAATGCTCTTCGGATTGTGCGCGGCGGAAACCAACTGGGGGCGTATTTGGTAGAACATCCCTTAGTGGAGAGCATTCACATTACGGGCGCTGCCGCCACGCATGACCTGATCGTATGGGGTGAGGGGAAGGAGGCAGACAACAACAGGAAAAACGACAAACCGCGTAATACCCGGCGCATTACTTCCGAGCTAGGTGCAGTTTGCCCGACCATTGTGGTGCCTGGTTCATGGACAAAAGCGGACATTCGCTTTCAGGCTGAGCAGATTGCGACACAAAAAATGCAAAATTCCGGTTACAACTGCGTGGCCATGCAAACGCTCATAGTGCCAGAGGGGTGGGAAGGAACAGAGGTACTACTTCGTGAGTTAAAGTCCATCATGACATCCCACGGTGGACGTGAGCAATATTATCCTGGCAGTCAACAGCGCTGCGCTGATTTTCGAGCGCATGGTGGCATAGAGTCTTTTGATCAATTTGGAAGGCTGACCTTTTTGGTGGCCGACTTTGATCAGGGCGAATCTGAATGGCTGGCCAACAATGAAGTGTTTGCTCCTGCCTTCACAATCAAATTTTTGTCAGGTGAATGCCCCAAAAACTACCTGGCCTCAGCCATTGATTTCGCGAATGAAAAATTACACGGTACTTTAGGGGCGAACATCGTGATCCACCCTGCAACCATTAAAAAAATTGGACGTGAAAAATTTGAATCGCTTCTAGGCCAACTTCGTTATGGCACCATCGCGATTAATACATGGACTGGATTAGCCTTTCTTCTCAACGCCTGCCCTTGGGGTGCCTTTCCCGGTGCCAGTTTGAAAAAACCAGGATCGGGCATAGGTACGGTGCACAACACCTGGATGCTAGAGCGTACTGAAAAAACAGTTGTTCAAGCGCCTTGGCGTCCTTTTCCGAGGAATTTATTGTCTTTGAATTTTAGCCTATTACCTCGACCACCATGGTTTATAACAAACGGTAAACAACACATCCTTGGACGGTTATTAACCTATTTTTATTACCTTCCTTCGGTTTGGAAATTACCGGGAATTTTCATCAATGCGCTCAAAGGATAACCCCTACCCTATCCCGACTAATTTGGGAAACACGGTAATTCATTACATTCCACAGATCGCCGAACAACTGAACACCAAAGGACTTGACGTGTTTGGTTGGCTTGCGGGTGTTGGGCTTGATGTAACCTGTTTGACTAAACCCGGTTATGAAGTACCTGTTGCAGCCTATAGTGCATTGCTGGAACAGGCCATTGAGTTGACAGGCGACAGTGGGCTTGGCTTGAGATTGGGGTGTAACCTCGTACCGAGCGCGCATGGAAATGTTGGATTGGCCGCGTTGTCAGCAAATACCATACAGGAGTCAATGCAAATCGTGGAAAGGTACGTACCGTTGCGGACGTCATTACTGGCTATTCGATCTGAAACAGTCAACGATGAATTTCGAGTGGTGTTTGAACCGATACCAGGACTTGGAGAAATTGGCAATGTCGTTGCTGAAATTGCGTTGGGGACAGTCAAGAACATAATAGATGCAACAGTGGCTAGCAATAGTCCATGCCAAAGTATTCTATTTTCGATGTCTGAACCTTCGCATGCAGCCCTTTCCCGGGAATTGTTGGGTTGCGAAGTGCTTTACGGGCAATCGTGGACAGGCATCTCCCTCAATTATTCGGAAGTATTAAACCCGCTGAGTCATCGCGATGCGCTGGTTATGTCCGAAGCGCTATCAATTTGTCAGCGAGACCTGGAGCGCCTTGAATCGAACCATTCAATTGCAGCCCGTCTTGAACGGTTGTTATTGAAAAGTAAACAAGGAGAATTTCCAAATCAACATGTATGCGCTCAGACGCTGAATATGACTCCTCGTACATTTCACCGAAGGCTTCGGGAGAATGGAACCTCGTATCGAGATGTGTTAAACAAGGTACGTTGCCGCCTTGCTCATGAGTACCTGAAGATGATGCATTTGGGTGTAAAGGAAACAGCCTATCTATTGGGTTATGGCGATATCGCAAATTTTAGGAGGGCGTTTACCCGCTGGTATGGTTTTCCACCGTCCAAATTGTAGGAAGTCTGTCAACTTATCTGAACTCTTTTTGATTTGTAAAGCTAACATTTTAAGCAACAAGTTGCAGAGACTTCATTTTTGTTACTCAAGCAGGTCTCCCAAATCAATATCTTGGGCGGCAGAATTTGATTCGTCCCAGTAAGTTCCAATTGACGCTATCGGTGTACGTGTACCGATATTTGCTGACCAGTAGCGATCTGAAAGATTAATCATCGTGAGTGTGGATATGTCCTCGACCAAGCGATACTGCTTGCTCGGCTTAAAATTCTGCGCCGCTGCCCAACGTTTAGTAGCATCCCTGAAACGCTTTTCGTCCCCAGCCGCCTGCGCCGATATTGCGTACATCACGTGTGCCAATCGCACACCGCTTCGCTCGCCAATCAACATTGAGCGATTGAAACTGCCCCAGACGTCTTTGCCTTCTGCCCCGCCAGGCAGGATGTTCCAAACGACAGATCTTGCTGCGAGAGGGACCCCCCACCATTTGGTGTTGGAAACGCATTTCAAGGCCCGTTCAGACAATGGTGCTATATCAGTTGGAACGCCGACCATTTGCTGAGATGCGATGTCGTTGATCACTGCCTGCAGGCCTGCGACTGTCCCTAATATGAAGGTAAGTTCATCGTAATCACGCTCAAAATTTGGGCATGTTTTGCCGTATTCAAAATCATACTTCTCCTCCAAATGACTGCGCATAACCTTGAATGCCGAGAACTGTCGTCTTGCGGTGATCTCAAGAAGGCGCTTTTGTGCAATTCGGGCATCTTGTGCATCTGAAATTTGATTCGCGCGTGTGGCTCGCAGATAACGAAGTTCCTCATCAACAGAGCGCTTCTCAGAACACACTGCGGATGTGGTGTACAACAATGATTCCAATAACGCTGGGTCGCCATAGAACGCTCGCGTGGCACCTGATATTAGAGGAAAGCCGCTGGTGGCAAACTGGCAACCCATGTCTACATCGTTCAGTTCAAGAATAGGTGGCACAATTCGGTCTTCCACGATGTCAATAGCAAAGTTTGTGATGCCGCCCTGAATGCTGGAACAACCAGTCAATATTGCTGCAGTTCCAAAGACCAAGAGTTTTTTTGTCAGTTTTTGTATCACTATCATGTCGATGCCTGCCCTTTAGAATCGCTCGGTGATGCTTACACCAAAAAAGTCGATGTCAAGTTTGGTTGTACCCTGAAAATCGCCCCCCCTTACTTCAGCAGGGCTGACTTGCCCGTTGGCACCGGTTGCGCCTGGCTCCAGGTCAAATTTCATATATGAGAAATTCAGTGTGGTATCCCGTCGCAACTCAAGTTGTGCTCCTAAGCCAAAGTATTGTCTGTCTGAGTCGGGTAACAGTGTAATTCGTGTGTCATCATCAATTACGCTGTTCTCTACTGCGTAGCCAGCTTTTAAAACGAGGCGTTTGAATGCTTTATAATTAAGACCAACGCGATAGCTGTTGGCTGCTACATAATTTTGTTGAATCTCTTGAAGTACCCGCCCATTCGATTCCCGAACAAATTTAAGATTTGTCACCGAAAAGTCCTGACGCGTGTAGCTGGCCATTAGATCAAGTTTGGGGCTAGCATGATGAAAAATACTCAAGCGAAGCTCATCCGGCAACGTGATGTCTTGCTTGATTCGTTGCTCCGGAAGCAAGTCGCCAGCAGCCTGCGGTCCGTTCACACCGAGTAAAGGACCTGATACCCCGATCAGTCCTCCATTAAGGAACTCCCTGAACTCAGCACCCTCCGCTGTTTCCTGTATTTTCAGTTTGCCACGCATACCGGTGAATTCCGTTTTCGGTCGATAGGAAATACCAATTCGTGTATTGATCGTGGGTTCCCAAAGCGCGCCGGCTTGTGCATTGAATGCCCAACCGAACATTCGCAAACTTAAATCAGCTTCTTCAGGAATAGGCGGTGCCAGCCCAGCGGCATTCAACCCATCAAGAAGTGTTGACCCATTGTTCAACAGCCCATCAACGGCATCCCGATAGTTCAGTTTCAGCTTAAGGGATTGAAAGTATCGCTCATAAGATCCATTGGCGCCAATCGACAAAGTCGGAGTAAGTTTGTAGCCAAACCCAAGGTTTGCCCGGCTGACCTTAAAGTCAATATCGCGGCCTTGGTTGCGTCCCGGAAAATTTTCATCGTAGCGAACAATCAGTGCATGGGAGGCGGCCCCTCCGAAACCAACAACGAGTTTTTTAGTAATTGGAATTGCTACGAACAGGTTGGGCGCAAGGGCAGTTGAATCGTATCCACTTTTTCGATTGAATTCCTGCCCAGCGCTGCCTGTAGTGCCGCTGTTCGTTGGAGATCCATCCGGTGTTTGACCGGAGGTGTAAGAGGTGTTGATACCAACAAATGCAGCGCCAAGTACAACTTCCGCTCTTTTGAGTCTGGTCAATGCAGCAGGGTTCGCAAATAGAACAGATGCGTCACCTGCTTCGGCAGCCATCCCCGCATTGGCACTTCCCATAGAACTGATTGAGGTTGCATCAAATGCGGTTCCTCCCGCATATGCTTTGCTCGACAAAAAAGATAGAATTGGGGTTGCTGTCAATGCGCCTACAATTAGCATCTTGAAGTTTGGGCAGTACTGTATTTTTTTGTTCATGTTATATCCGTCGGGAAATGAGGTCGTATTGCATTTCACTGAGTGCAAGACATAAACCAGCTTTTGTATATCGCCAACAAGCGGCAGTCTCAAGATGCTTACAGAGACTGATTTGAGTGGCTTGGGTGGGTTGAGACCAGGAGATAAAAAGGCCGATATGATCCTTTCTCGTCACATATCGGACTGGTCAACTATCAGAACGTTTTGCTGTCAGGTGTGCATTCTGAGTCCGCCCGATTCACACTGCACCGGATTTTCTTCATGATGCTCAAACCCTGCTTGTCGTATATGCCTTGCTCGACAATCGACCCCCTGCTTTCCCTCAACATGATGGTGTACTTAATCATGTTTTCAGGGGTCAGGTCACTCCATGTTTTCTCTGGAATTGTTTGCTCTGCTCGAAGAATCAATTTCAAAGCACGATCATACTGACCGCTCCAATACTTTCTTGACTCAAGTCCAAAGCCGACCGGAAACTTGCTGGTGTTGATCACCATCTGATAGCTCAAGATCACAATCGGAAAACGATTGATAGCACCTTTGGTGCCAATGCCTCGATAGAGTTCTAGCGGTTTATATGCGGCGGCTGGTGCTGCAATCATGTCAACAATGCCATTGTTGAACTTGCTGGCGAAGTTGGTGATATCTGCAGAAACTGGTTGAGCACCAATTTTCTGGATCATCACGGCCTGTGCCTTGTCATAGTCAAAAGCTGCAATTTTCTTGCCAGCAAGATCTTCAACGGTCTGGATTTTTCGATCGTTCAGCACTGGGTAAGCCGTCCCAAAAGGGATAATACCGGCGATCTCAAATTTTCCATTGATTGCGGTTTTTGTGGAGTTTGGTGAGGAAAATACCTGAATTGCGCGACGTACTACTTCGTAACTGGCGTTCATGTCCACCTTGCCGTCTTTGACGATTGAGGATGCGCCCAGTGAGTCAATAGATGTAGTGATGGCGTTGAATTGACGGGTACGGAAACCAGTCGCAAACACTGCATCACATTCACCCGCGATAAAGTCTTGAGTGGCAATTCGCTCATCCGTGTAAGCATGAATTTTGACGTTGCCGCCCCAAGCTTTAGAGGCAACTTCATAGTCTTTAGCCATGGCAAAAATATCACCCGCAGCACCTAAAAGATCATATACACATAATTTTTGATTACCCTGCTGTGCTTGGGCGGATAAGCTGAATGAGCTTGCGAGCAGAAATGCCCAAAGTTTTTTGCGGCCAACGCGGGTAGTAAATTTCATCGTTATTGTCTCCATATGGTTTTAATATTTCATTTGATTATTACATTGGTAAAAACATATACTCTTGACCATTGAAGACTATTTTTTGACCTTTGGAGACAAATGAGTCTTTTACTTAGATCGACGGTCATGTTGGGATTTCTTGAGGTATTGAGCAGTAGTGGTAGTGATGCTCGCGAAATTGCTTCGCGGTTTGGTCTGGACCTAGACCTTGCGAATCAAGACAACGAGTTCGTCCCGATAGATGACTTTGTCAAGATGCTCGAATACGCCGCCAGAGCGAAGAATCTTCCCTGTCTCGGTTTAAGCATGTCTCCGTATCACGACATCAGCATCCTAGGCCCGCTTTCGCTGGTAATCAGCAATTTGCCCACAGTGCGCGAGGCAGTTGAATACGCAGCCAAACATATTGACATCATGAGCCCAGCAATTGAGATTGACAGTTTTCCGGAACCGTCACTGCCTCAAAGGTCCTCGTTCAATAGCTGGGTAAGTATTTCAATTAATTTGGGAAAGCCGATAGTCCACACACAAACCTTGGATATTTGCTTGGGCAATCTTCACCGTTTTATAAAGATTCTGGCAGGCGATAATTATCAATTGACTAAAGTAATCTTGCCTCATGGTTCGAAAAATCACCATGAAGTTTATGATCGATTCTTTGGTGCTCCTGTTGAGTTTGATCGTGACAAAGCAGCACTACTCTTGAGTAATTCGACTCTGGCAACTCGGCTCGATAAGCCCAATATTGAGCTTAGTCACATCGTAGATCTACACATTCAAACCAATTTCCGAAGCCTCCGTGGAACTTATTCAGCGAGGACTGCCCAAGTAATCAAAAAAATACTTGGAAGAACAGTGTGCGACAAATCTGCAGTTGCTAACCTGTTGGCGATTCACCCAAGAACTTTGCAACGGCATTTGTCTGATGAAGGCACTTCTTTTGATCAAATAAAGACACAAATCATTTGTCAAGAAGCGATTCGATATCTCACCGAGACGGAAGTTTCTATGTCTCACCTATCCTCTATCCTAGGGTTTTCCGAACAGGCCACTTTAGTCAGATTCTGCAGGCGTCACTTTGGGCGCTCTCCCCTTGCTATTCGAAAAAACACTGAACTTGCCTCCTGAATAACAGTGCCAACGGCATTCTGTTGATTTACACCCAGATTTGAATTGGGGTTTGCATTGAATTTTGCCCCCCCTTGGGGTCAGAATTATGTCTCGATTTTCAGTTTTTAGATCTGTTTTTCCTCCTTCCTGTTTTGCGTTGAACTGTGTTTGAAGCGGTAACTTTCGTTGCCTGTTTTACTTGTACTCGCGCCACAGCAAATCGAGTATGACGTGTTTGCGTTTCAATTCGCTGTGAATGAAAGCCGAGTTCGGTTGTGGGCGCTTCACGCTTGATGGCAAAGCAGGAGGAAACAAGCGCTGCTCATCTATTTTAACGCCAATTGAATAATCGATAGCGGCCATCTCGGCCCGTCACAGATAGTCTCACGCGGTGATGGGGCCGGCTTTGATGACCTCAGCAATTTGCTGATTGGTGAACCCAAGCCGTTCGCGCAGCCGCAGTGTTTCTAAAATCTTCCTCATGGACAACCTCCGGTTAGGCATTGGTGTGGCCGCTGTTGTTTGGTTAAAAAACCAAGCAAGGCGCCACGGTTATCAGCGAGCGATTTTAGGTTTCCAGTTTATGCTGGAATCAGTGTCCAGTTTCGACCAAAATACGCAAAACAACCCTTGCCCGATGTTTTGCCTTGAACTACTCGAAATCTTTCCACTGCCTGACCCGGTCATAGACCCGGTAAAGCCCAAGGCCACCAAATCCCGGACATGCTGCGCAGGTTCCTGTGCAGCTTCTTCGGCTTCTTGTGCTCGGTGGATACCAACTTTGAATTCTTTAACTTCACATGACCCTTGGCGTTTTTGCCTCCCACTCTCTCAAGAACAACGCGAAAGGCATCAAATCAAGATCATTTCCTAGCTCGAGCTCCGTCGCCCTCCAGCCCAAGATGGTTATTAACATCTGCTGACTGAAGCCTTGATCCTGAAATTTGCAACGATAAATCGACCCTGAAAACCCGTGAAAGTCCACGAAGCCATCCTGAATTTCGAAGCTAAGAATGCCGGAGTTCAGACTCCAGACAGCATCTTCACCATCATGAGGCGCCGAAACCAATCGATAAACCACTCCTTCTTTGTCGATATATTTAATGACCCCCCACTGGTACGCCTGTTTAATTTGCGTAGACGACTTTTGGTTTTCCTGTGCAAACCTTTCATTGCTAGTTTTATCAGATGAGCCGGTTTTTTTGTTCACCGTAATCTTCCTTACTGAACTGAGTCCTCCCCCATGCACTTCCGTTTTTCAGAGCATCAGGGGAGGACAGTTTTTTTGATATATCGAACGCGGATCATCGCTGAGATCACTCGGCCTTCACACCTCAATGTGATCAAAGAACCTGACCTTGGCCCCCATCTGTTCCAAAGCGATCCTCACCGTGAGCTCCTGAATTAACTGTTTTCCACGAAGCGTTGCACCTCGCCCCAACCCCATCTGAGCAAGAGTTAAATCAACATGGCAGGCAACCACACGATCCAAAATCGACTGAAGCAAACGAAGATCACCTTCTTGTCTTGCCAGAAAATTCAAAGCCTGCGGTGCGAAATCGACATTGCGATAGGCCTTCGCCAGCATGCTGCGAATAATGATCAATCTCTGGCTGCGATCAGGGTAAGAAATATCAAATACGTCAAACCGAGATCTAAGAGGGGCCGAAACCGAACTTAAATTATTCGAAGTCGCGACATAGATCACCCTTGAAGCGTCGAACTCAATGGACCCATATTCATCTCGCAATTCGCGGGCGGTTTGTGGCTCCAGTGCTGCAAGCAACGGCCCCTCAACAGGGTGCTGCTGAAATGAGGACATCTTGTCGATTTCATCGAGAAGAATAAGGGGCGAGGCTGTTTCACTTCTTGCCAATTCAGAGAAAATTAAACCCGTCTGACCGTTTCCCCATTTGTTGGATGTACCTGTCAGCACCCCACCCATTGATGTGGCCGAGATGTTTATATACGCGTAGCGGGTGTTCAGAGCCTCGGCCAATTCGCGAGCAAATGCGCTTTTACCTGTCCCCTTTGGTCCATCCAGCAAAATTGGCTTGAGCCTTCGCTCATGAGAGCTTTTTAAAGACCAGATTCGCATCTGCCTAAGCACGTGATCCACGACATGTGCAAAATTTGGAAAGTTAGATCGCAGGTTTTGCAGCCGCTTTTCAATCGGCGTGCTGGGCTTGATAATTCTTCTAAAGCCGTTGTTTTGAGACATTGAAACAAACAGCCGCCAGGAGCGACCAATACGTTCACGGTCCTCACCAATTTGTTCGACAAATTCTGATGTGGCTCTGGCTGTAAAGATCCGAGCCATACCCTTATATGCCCTTAGGTATGCTTTGCTATCACTCATGCACTCCTTCAAGTGCTTAAGAAACAAGCTCGTAGAGTCTGGAACTTTGAGATTCTCTGCTTTTTTCAACGCCTTTTGAGAGTGATTTTTCTTCTCCCCACCATCTTGAAATACCCAACTGGGGTGCTCGTTCGGATTGTCAGACCACTTCTTCTTTAATTCTTCGAATCGCTGAGAGTCAAAAAAATCATGAAGTTCTTCATGAAAATCTAGACTGTTAAGTTGCCTGATAAATTTATCCTTGGAAAGCAATTGCATTCTGCTTTGCAGCTCTTCTTGTCGATTTCTAGGAATGAGAATTTCACACAAGTCGCTGTAGTAGTACTCACTGCAAACTACACTTTCCTGTTGGGGAATCCCTCTCCGTAGGAAAGCGGTCTCACCAAATGGATATTTGCTGCCCTGCCCCTGGTTATTCATGCAGATTCTCCACGTACAAAATGATGGGCCAGCAAGACACTTTTCTCACCTTTATCGAATGCACGCGCGCTTGCGCAATCAGCTTCGTGCAACACAAAGCTCTCGGGAGTTTTACGCTTTCGAGCACCCGACTGATCATGCTGTCGCTTCACGGCGCAGATGGCATGTTCAAGCTGTAGTTCACGCTTAAGTGGATAATTCCCTGAATTAGAGCAAGCCGCTGCGATCCACTTGAGCATGGTTTGCTCATGGCCAAGTAGTTTGCAATTTAGATTTGTAGAATAGACGTCTGGCGCAAGACGGTAGTAATCGTCCACCTTGGCGGCATCATGTAAGAGTGCTGCAAGAAGTGTCAGACTTAAGTCAAAAGCGGGTTTACCTATGCTGCGTTGCCACGGCGACGCCGCTAAAAAGCCAAGCAAAACATTGGCCACAGTTTCTGCTGTGTGCAACACAAGTCCGTGATCGCCATTGTGATGACTGCGTGTTGAAGCCGCGTACTTTAGGAACCTGGAGAAGCGGTTGCTCTGCAACATGATTCCCAAATAAAGGGAACGATCCTCGGGGGTTAGCAATCGAAACGCCTCACTCAAGAACTCGCACAGACTTGAAGCGCAGATTGCCGTGCTTGCAGCTTGATTCAACGTGGAAGGCAATTGAGCTATTGCGTAGTCGAAAGGATTGTATTCAGGCTCACCCTCAGCTGGGCTCAATCCCGACACCCAGCAGTTCTTACCATCATCAACAGCACGGGCCCACAACGAGGGAACAACCTTCACGACCGAGTGATCTCCCAGGCCATCTGCGCCACTACAGGCTAGGTTTACAAACAGCATTCCTTGGTAGATTTGATCAGCCGCAGCGTAAACCGGTATACCAAGCTTCACGTAAGTTACGCCCTCACGCTGCTGTCTTTGCGAAACATAGCCATGTTTGGCCACGCAAATGCCAGTACCAAGTTTTGCGAACTGCGGCATATTCAGACCAGAGAAAGCACCAGTGAAAAGCTGATTAGCATCTGGATTGATGCGAACCATTTTCTGAACACAAACTTTGTTGGCGTGAATACCTTGGCTTGAACGGACTGTTTTTTTATCGGCTTGAGCGCTAAGAGAGATATTACCGGTTTGAAGTTTTGGATTGATCATGATTATTCTCCCTGAGTGTTCTTGTTTTGGTAGCTTTCAAACATTTGCAGCCATGGGCTTTGAATGGCAGGTTTGGAAGCTTGATTCACGCCGGTAACAGGCGCGGCGGATGTGGGTGCCGGTTTGGCTACTCGTGGTGGCTGGGCTTGCTCTAGGGCCTCCGAAACAGAGGACTTTTCCGCCACCGCCACAGAACTCGGAGCAATCGGCGGTGATACACCGGGACCCAAGTTGGCAGCCAACATCCGCTCAAACGCTGAGCCATCACGACGGGTCAAATTGGGTACGTAACGTGAGTACACCTTGAACAGCATTTCTGTGGACGAATG
>NZ_DFOZ01000014.1:0-46623 GCF_002377005.1 Limnobacter sp. UBA3528
AACCGAGTTATTCAGGACCGACTAATTACTCTGAATGCAGTGTGAAAATGGTATTGTGGAAACCGTACCAAAGTACGGAGTCAACAGGCATGATGCAGAAACGTACATTGACCATCGGCGGGCTGGCCCAGTCTGCTGGCGTGAACGTTGAAACAATTCGCTACTACCAACGCGTTGGCATGCTGGCACAACCTGTCAAACCCCTGCAGGGTGCCCGCAAATATGGCGCCGGGGACATCAAGCAGATCCGTTTCATCAAACGCGCCCAGTTATTGGGTTTTACTTTGGCAGAGGTGTCTGAACTGCTGGTTTTGAGCAACGCTAGTTCCTGCCGCGAAACCCAAGATCTGGCCGAAAGCAAGCTGAAATCTGTTAGCGAGAGAATCCGCGACCTGACTATAATGCAAGATACATTGTTGCAGCTTGTGGCTCGGTGCAATGCAACAGACGACTCGACCAGTTGCCCCATTATTGATGCATTGGTGGGTGATGATTAATCCCATCATGCAGCCCTAAAGGGTTACCTATACTGCGTCGATTTGTGTAAAGTTTGCCGCAAATCTATAGTCCTGGTGGATCAGGTGACAGTGACGATGGCATTAACCAACACAAGCTGGATTGATGATAATGACAATCTTGATTGGTAAGACAAGGTTGATATTAAATTGTTTCCAGCTTTGTACGCAGAGGCCGACAGTGGTCGATTGTTGTTCTCACGTGGCGTTGAGCCTAGTAAAAAGCGACTACTGCGTTTACCTGCACTTCTTTAATTGAACGTTCGATACCTAAATTATTAACGATGTTTTTATGATTTCGCATTGCGCTATTGTGTTATGACCCAAGCATTTGGCACGTAATCGTTGTAATTCACTTTTCAGGGCTTGAAGTTGACTGAGCCTTTTATCGATTTCGGTCAATTTATTGTCGATGGCATCGTTGATTGGCTCGCATGACTCGCTGGGTGAATGTTTGAGTTTCAGTAAGGAGCGTATTTCATCTAGCGATATGTCAATGTTGCGACAAAACACAACGAACGCTAAATCTTCGAGATGATGCTCGCCGTATATCCGGTAGTTGGAGGCGGTTCGGTCTGGTGCACAAAGCAGGCCTTCCTTCTCGTAATAGCGTATTGCCTCTACCGTTATACCCAACTTCTCGCTTAACTCACCGATTTTCATCAATTTATCCTAGGGGTTGACTCTAAAGCTACTTTAGGGTTTTTAATGAATGTATTGCAATTTCACCAGGAGTTCAAGATGCCAGGTTGTTCAACATGTCACGACCATCAGCCGGCCCAATCAGTTTCACCAACCTACAAAAAAGTGTTGTGGGTTGCTCTGGTTGTCAATTTGGGTATGTTCATCGTTGAGGTGGCTTCAGGTTTGAAAGCGGGCTCTGTCTCCCTGTTGGCGGATTCACTTGATTTTTTTGGTGATGCAGCGAACTACGCTGTTTCCCTTTTTGTGTTGGGCATGGCACTGTCGATTCGTGCAAAGGCAGCCCTGGTTAAAGGTGCCACACTCGGAATTTTCGGGGTAGGCGTTTTGGCCTACACGGCGTATCGCCTTTGGACAGGGCAAGTTCCTGAACCTTTGACCATGGGCGTGGTAGCGGTGTTGGCACTCGTTGCCAATGTGGCTGTAGCTTTGATGCTTTACAAATGGCGTGAAGGCGACTCGAACATGCAATCAGTGTGGCTTTGCAGCCGCAACGACGCCATTGGAAATGTGGCCGTGGTTGCAGCCGCCAGCTTGGTTGCCTGGACCGGCAGTGCATGGCCTGATTTGGCAGTAGCGGTGTTGATGGCCACTTTGGGTATTACCGCAGCTAGAACCATCATCGCTCAAGCATGGCGCGAATTGAACCAACCTAGTGTGTGATACTCTTACGCCCATGAAAAAGTTTTTCCTTGTCCTTCTTATGTTGGTACTACCGCTTCAAGCAGCGCTTGCAGCGGTAGAAACCTATCATGGACACGGGGCAGAGCATGAATCTGCGATTGAGGCAGTGCTTCATACCCACGATGGGCATGATCACCACGCCGCACATCAGGCCCCTCAGGATCAACAGCAGGACAACAAACAGCAAGACCAAACCTGCGATGGTGATCACCACCATTGCCATGCCCACAGTGTGAGCGTGCTGCCCAGTTTGTTGACTTTTGCCACACTCCCCAAAGCCTTGGACCAAGCACTTGAAGAGTTCAACGGCTTTCAATCTTTCTCGTCAAACCGCATAGAACGCCCGAAGTGGGTCTGAACAAAACCTGAATTAGCCACCCTTGGATACCTGCTTGTGCAGACCGAAAAGGGCAGTTCATTGTTTTGTTTGGAGATATACCCCATGAATTCACCACACCGTGTGGTGTCCACCTGCCTGGCCCTGTTGTTTTTAAGCGCTGCTCAGCCTGCGTTTACTCAGCAAGCCATGCCTGTGGAAACCCCAGTGACAGTTCAAGATGCCTTTGAATCGGCCTTGAGCATTGATCCAGAAGTGCAATCGGCACTGAAGCGCATTGAAGCATTCAAAGCGAGAAGGAGTGCAGCCAGCGCCTTGACTGCCCAACCACTTTCACTGGAAGGGTCGTATCGATCGGACCGGAACTACAACAACCAAGGCTTGCGAGAAATCGAGCTCGGTGTGTCTGCACCCATCTGGAACTGGAATGAGCGGGCGCGTACCCAATCCTTGCGAGACACCGAAATTGAGTTGGTGCAGTTGCAACTTGAACAGAAAAAACTTGAGCTCGCTGGTCTTGTTCGTCAAACGCTGTGGAATACCCTGGCGGCGAACCTTGATGCAGAAATCGCACAGGCGCGACTTAAATCAGCGAAAGAATTGATGGTGGATGTTGAAAAGCGGGTAAAAGCCGGTGACTTGGCCCAAACCGATTTTTATCAGGCTTCTGCACTGTATGAACAGACCCGAGCAGAATTTGCGCGAACTCAAAGCGCTTTAAGTGATGTGAGTGCGGATTATGCGGCCACCATCGGTTTGCCTGTTTCAGTGCTTTCACAGATTCAAACCGAGAGCACCGACATTCCCAATGGGCTGAAACCGCTGGATCACCCCGCGATCAAACTGGCGCAGCTTCAGGTGTTGGCCCAGCAACAACAAAGCGATTTGGTGCAAACCCAGTCGCGCGCGAATCCTGAGGTGGGTTTGGCCATCATCAGCGATCGTGGTGCGTTCACCTCGGCCAGCGAGAAATCTTTGGTGGTGTCCACGCGAATTCCTTTGGGCAACTCGTCGGAATATCAAAGCCGGGTGTTGCAGGCAGAAAGTGAAAGCATTGCCGCCGAAGCGGCACTGACAAAAACCCAGCGGCAAATCGTTGTTCTTGGCCGTGCTGCCGAGAGCAACTTGGACCTGTTCGCGCAAATCAGGGTGTCAGCCCAAGAGCAGGCCAAGCTGGCCGCAAAAACCTTCGAGTTGTACAAAAAGTCATTCGATTTGGGTGAAACCGATTTGCCCACCTTGCTGATTGCCGAGCAAAAGGCCTTTGAGGCCAACAAACTGGCCAGGAAATCTGCCATTGAATATGCCGCAAAAGTTTCAGCCTACAAACAGGCCTTGGGACTTCTACCATGAATAATATTGAGATCAACGTCATGAAACAGAACAAATTTTTAACCAACGTATTGTCAGCCGCAGTGCTTGCCGGCTCGCTCCTCTTCTCCACGACAGCTTATGCGGGCCCGGGTCACGACCACGGTGATGAAGTACCGGTTGCAGTTGGTGAAGCGTCGCCTCGCGTCGTGATGGAATCGGAATTGTTCGAGGCAGTTGGCATTTTGAAAGGTCGCATGCTTGAAATTTACATTGACCATGCCCCCACCAATGCGCCCGTGCAAAACGCCAAGTTGGAACTTGAACTGAACGGCCAGCAAGTGCCCGTTGAATTGCACAGCGAAGGCGAATTTGATGCGCAGTTGCCCGAAGGAATCGAGGAAGGCACTGTGGCTGTCAGCATGACTGTATCCGCAGGCGAAGACATTGAACTTTTGGCGGGTGACCTGATTGTGGGTAACCACGATGAGCTCGATCCTGTTGAAGAAGTGCAGTCACGTCTCTCGGCAATAGTCTTGTACGGGATTGGTGGATTGTTGATTCTCGCGGTGTTCGTGGTCGGATATGTTCGTCTTAAATCAAAGGGAGACAAATAATCATGTTGAAAAAACAGTTTGTTCTCTCTGTATTGGCATTCAGCTTGTCAGCACCGCTTTCTGTGTACGCGGGCCCTGGGCACGATCATGGTGACGAAGCACCAGTTGCAAGCACTGGGGACGGCCCTAAGCGACTTGCCACAGGCGAGGTGTTCCTGCCAAAACCTGCACAGCGGCAGTTGGACTTGCGAACACAAGTTGTTCAAGTAAAACCGCAGGCCAAGGTAATTGAAATGAATGGTCAAGTGGCGCTGGATCCTCAATCGGGCGGTGTAGTGCAAACCAGCCTGGGAGGTTTTTTTGTGCCTTCCAGCAAAGGTGTTCCGAAACTTGGGGATCCAGTAACGAAAGGACAAATTTTGGGGTTTATCCAGACCCCCCAAGCCCCGCTTGAAAAGTCTGCCCAACTGGCGCAATTGTCACAATTGAAATCTGAATTGGCGTTGGCCAAACAACGCTTGGATCGGTTAACCCTACTGGCCGACACCGTACCCAAGAAAGAAATTCAAGCCACCCAAGCGCAGGTACAAAGCCTTGGTGAGCAAGTGTCTGCGTTATCTGGCGGTATTGGTTCGCGCGAAGAGCTTCGCTCTTTGTCAAACGGTGTTGTTGCTTCGGCAGCAGCTATTGCTGGCAAGGTTTTTTCCGAAGGCGATGTGCTGTTTGAAATCGTGAATCCCAAAGTGGTCCGAGTTGAAACCACTTGGTTTGAACCAAATACCGTACCAGAATTTTTGTCTGCCCAGGTTCGCGCAGGTGAGAAGACTTTGAAACTCAACTATGTGGGTGCAGCCAGTAGCGTTAAAAATCAGTCGCTGTCTTTGGTCTTTGAAGCCCGCAACGTTGACGGCCTACGCTTTCCAACAGGCCAGCTCTTGACAGTTTACGGTGAATTGGCCGAGAAGCTTGACGGTATCGCTATTCCCAGTGCGGCCGTGGTTAAAAATGCGGCCAATCAAACCATTGTCTGGGTCAAGAAAGAGCCTGAATTATTCGAGCCCAAAGTGGTATTGACTGAACCGCTGAACGGCGTCGAAGTGTTGGTACGAAGTGGCCTGACCGGTAATGAACGCGTGGTTGTTCAAGGCTCGACCTTGATCAACCAGGTTCGATAAGGGAGCGTCGCTATGTTTCAAATGCTATTGGATAGCAGCCTGAAAAACCGGCTGCTGGTACTGCTCGGTGCGCTCATTTTGACCGTGTATGGGGCTTATACGCTGACCCAAACACCGGTTGATGTATTTCCCGATCTGAACAAACCAACGGTCACCGTGATTACCGAAGCTGGTGGAATGGCATCGGAAGAAGTCGAACAGTTGATTACGTTTCCTTTGGAAACTGCCTTGAATGGCCTTCCGGGTGTCGAGGTCATTCGCTCGGTGTCCAGTGCCGGACTCTCCTTCATTTACGTGACTTTCAATTGGGATACTGAGATTTATCGGGCACGTCAAATGGTCTCTGAGCGGCTTTCCAGCCTGGAGGAATCGATTCCTGCTGGCGTGGCGCCAGTGATGGGGCCGGTTAGTTCGATCATGGGCGAAATCATGCAAATCGCCATACCCATTGACCCGAGCAAGACCACACCCATGCAAGTGCGCGAGTATGCCGATTGGGTGCTTCGTCCACGGCTGTTATCGATACAAGGCGTGGCACAGGTGATCCCAATTGGTGGTGAAGTACGCCAGTTTCAGGTTCAACCAGATTTGCAGCGGATGGTTAATTTGGGCATTACGATTGAGGACCTGCAGCAGGCCTTAAGCGGTTTCGCATCCAATACATCGGGTGGATTTTTGGCACTCAATGGGCGTGAGTACCTGATTCGTAATCTTGGAAGAACATCGTCTTTGGAAGACCTCAGCAAGGTGGCTGTGGGTTCAAAAGACGGTGTGCCAGTGTTGCTCAAGCAAGTCGCCAAGGTTGATTTTGCGGCTGCAGTTAAACGGGGCGACGCCGGGTTTGAAGGCAAACCCGCTGTAATTCTGGGCGTACAAAAGCAGCCAAGCGCCGACACCATTGCCTTGACCAAAAGGATTGAAGAAGCCCTGGTTTCCATGGGCAGCAGCTTGCCAGAAGGAATGGAAACACCGCGTGTGACTTTCAGGCAGGCCAGTTTCATTGAAGCCTCAATTTCCACTTTGCAAGGAAAGCTGATTGGCGCTTCGATATTTGTTGCTGCAGTGTTGTTTTTCTTTTTGGGTACGATTCGCCCGACCGTGATCGCACTGGTTGCCATCCCCGTGTCAATTTTCATCACAGCTTTGGTGTTTGAGTATTTTGGGCTGTCAATCAACACCATGACGCTTGGCGGTTTGGCCATTGCCATTGGTGGTTTGGTCGATGATGCCGTTGTAGACGTAGAAAACATTCTTCGCCGCCTGAAGGAACAAAGGGCCAAACACCCTGGTGTTGCTTTCGACCTGGTGGGCCTTGTGCGCAAAGCATCGCTGGAAGTACGAACCGGCATTGTGTACGCCACGGTCATTATTGTTCTGGTGTTCATTCCCTTGTTTGCATTGCCTGGCATCGAAGGCAAGTTGTTTGTGCCCTTAGGCATTGCGTTTATCGTGTCTACCCTCGCATCGCTGGTGGTTTCGGTCACAGTAACGCCTGTGCTGTCTTATTACCTGTTGCCAGGCATCAAGGATCTTGATCATGGCGATACTCGCGTGTTGGCTTGGTTAAAGTCCAAATACCAGGTTGGCTTGTCTGGAGTGCTGAATAACCCGAGAGCGGCGATTTGGGCGGGTGTGATTGCGGTAATTGTTGCAGGCGCATCTGTACCCTTTTTCGCAAAAACTTTTCTTCCACCCTTCAATGAGGGCACCTTGCTGATTGGTATGAGATTAAATCCTGGTGTCACCTTGGAAGAGTCCTCGAAATTGGCCTCTCAGGCTGAAGTGTTGCTCAAAGACATTCCCGAAATTACGCACATTGGACGGCGAAGTGGTCGTGCGGAGCTGGATGAGCATGCTGAAGGTGTGCATGTGTCTGAACTGGATTTGGGTTTGATTCCCGCCGGTGACATGACACGACCCATGGCGGAGTTACAAGCTGAAATACGCGAACGACTCCAGAACTTGCCGGCAGCCATTGCTGTGGGGCAGCCAATCTCCCATCGAATTGACCACATGCTCTCAGGTGTACGTTCGCAAATTGCGATCAAGGTGTTCGGGGAAGACTTGGATACCTTGCGGGGTACGGCGGAGACGCTGCGTGCGGAGCTATCAACAATTGATGGACTGGTTGACCTTGAAGTCGAGAAGCAGGTACTCGCACCAGAGATCAAGGTGCGGATCAACTACGATGCCGCATCCCGTTATGGAGTGTCTTCATCGGAAGTGTTGCATTCTCTGCAAGCTTTGATTGAGGGCGAGAAAATTACTCAGGTGGTTGAAGGCAATCGTCGTTTTGCCCTGGTTTTGAAACTGGCAGAGAAAGACCGTAGCTTGGAGCAACTCAAGACCCTGCTGATACCGACCCCCTTGGGAGCAGTTCCGCTGTCTGTTTTGGCGGACATTGAAGACAGTGATGGTCCCAACCAGATCAGCCGGGACGACGGGAAACGGCGAATTGTGATTTCTGCCAACGCCCAAGGTAGAGCGCTTTCTGAAGTGGTTGAAGACATTCGTACCACAGTTGCAAATACTGATTTGCCAGAAGGCTATTTCATTACTCTGGGCGGGCAGTTTGAGGCTCAGGAAGAAGCCACACGTTTGGTCGGTTTCTTGTCCATTATTTCCCTGGTCCTGATGTTTGCGGTGCTTTACAGCCGTTATCAGTCGGTGCGCCTGTCGGCCATCATCATGGGCAATATTCCTTTGGCCATGGTGGGGGCGGTTCTTGGTTTGTGGTTATCCGGACAGCCTTTATCGGTGGCGGCGTTGATTGGTTTCATCACGCTTGCGGGTATTTCAGTTCGCAACGGTATTTTGAAGGTGAGCCACTACATCAACCTGATGCGATTCGAACACGAGCAGTTTACGCAGTTCATGATTGTGCGCGGATCGATGGAACGGTTAAGCCCCGTGTTGATGACGGCACTGGTTACTGCATTTGCCCTTGCACCTTTGCTGTTTGAAGCAGAGCGCCCAGGGACCGAGATTTTGCACCCGGTTGCAGTTGTAATTTTTGCTGGCCTTATCAGTTCAACCTTGCTGGATACCTTTTTAACGCCAGCATTGTTTTGGGTTTTTGGGCGCAAGGATGCCGAGAGGTTAATGGAGCAATCCGATGCTCAAGCGCTGTAATTTTTTTTAACAGAAAGGAGATGAAAATGAAATCAATCAAATTGCTGACAACAACTTTCGGTCTTGTTTTGGCCTTGAGTTCAGGTTTTGCTGTGGCACAGGAAAAAGATGAACACAAACTTGAACCCAAACATGGCGGTGTAGTTGTTGAATCCAATCACATCGAGTATGAATTGGTGGTGAAGCCGGAAAATATTCAATTGCATGCAGTTGATCACGGCAAGGTGATGGACTTGAGCAAAGCCAAGGCCAAAGTGGTGTTTCTGGTGGCCGATCAAAAAATGGAAAGAACACTGGCTGGCCAGGGGGTGCTTTTGTCGGGTGAGGGTGTGGATTTGAAGGGATCTGGCTACACCGCAGTGGCCACAGTGGAATTCGCCAACAAGAAGAAAGCCACAGTTCGATTTAAAACAAACTGAGTTTGGGAAATGGAGCTGATCAAATTTTCTGCATTGTTTGCAGTGACGGCCGTTTCTGAAATTTTGGGCTGCTATTTGCCTTGGCTGATTCTGAAACAGGACAAGTCCCCATGGTTGTGGCTCCCGGCCATCGGGTTTCTTGTTTTGTTTGCCTGGTTGCTTACTTTGCACCCTTCGGCTGCGGGGCGTACCTACGCAGCCTATGGCGGAATGTATATCACGGTGGCGCTGCTGTGGCTTTATTGGATTGACGGCATCAGTTTGACCCGCTGGGACATTGCTGGCGCAGGCCTGGCTTTGGCGGGCATGGCGGTTATCATGTTGCAACCAAGCCCATAGAGCGAATCACTGTCGCAGTTAACTCGAGTGCATCCCTTACCTAATTTCTTGGTTATTTTTTGGAAAGAGCATGTGGCACACAATTATTACTACGCAAAACCGTTGGATCATCGGTGTTTCAGTTTTTCTTATGCTGGTAGCCAATGGCAGCTTTGCAAGCCGGTTGCTGTCGGCCTATCCGCTTAGCGACGGTAACTTGTTGTTCGTCAGTTCGGTACTTTTGTTGTTTACCCTGGTCACAACTTTCATGCTGCTTTGGTTTTGCCATGGACGAGCAGCCAAATGGGTTTTGGCCTTTTATTTGCTCGCCTCAAGCATGGCGGCATATTTCATGTCGGCTTATGGCACAGTGATTGATCAAACCATGCTTGAAAACACCTTGCAAACCAACGCGGCTGAAGCAGGCGACCTGTTCTCGATTTCCATGTTGCTATACCTGCTGGGTATGGGTGTGCTGCCTGCCTGGTATGTGTTGCGCCGCATGCCCAAGACTGCAGGCTTCGTAACAGAACTACGTGCGAAAACACTATTCAGTTTGTGTTTGCTCATTGGCATGGTACTGCTGATCGTGCCATTTACTTCTCAATACGCTTCGTTTTTTCGTGAACACAAAAGCCTGCGCTTTTACGCCAACCCAACTTACCTCACTTACTCGGCCATTCGCCTGGCAAGCAGCAAAATCAAAGGCAGTGCTGGCCCGATTGTGGTTCAAGCGGTTGCATCAGATGCTGTGTTGAACGAAGAGCACCCGCAGCACCCCAGAGAACTGATTATTATGGTCGTGGGGGAAACTGCTCGTGCTGACCGGTTTGCACTGAATGGCTACACCAAGCCCACCAACCCGGCGCTGGGCAAAGAAGACGTGGTTTCTCTGAGCAATGTTAATTCATGTGGCACGTCGACCGCCGTGTCGGTGCCCTGCATGTTTTCTCTGGCTGGGCGCGAGGGTTTTGACGGTGAAACGGTCCATGAGTTTGAGAATGTGCTGGATGTACTAAAACGCCAAGGTGTTGAAATTTTGTGGCGCGACAACAATTCAGATTCCAAGGGTGTTGCCGTTCGCCTGCCTTACGAGAATTTTCGAGACCCTGTTGTCAATCCGGTGTGCGATTCCGAATGTCGGGACACCGGTATGCTGGTTGGGCTGGAGGAACACATACGCAAACACCCCGGCAAAGATCTGCTGATTGTGCTGCACCAAATGGGCAATCATGGTCCTGCCTATTACAAGCGCTATCCGCCAGAGTTTGAACGGTTTAAGCCTGTGTGCAAAACCAATGAATTGTCAAAATGTACCGACGAGGAAATCAACAACGCCTATGACAACGCAATCTTGTACACCGATTATTTTTTGGCGCAAACCATTGCATTGCTGAAAAAGTTTGATGCAAGCCATGAGACCGCCATGCTGTATGTGAGCGACCACGGTGAGTCCTTGGGTGAAAAGGGCATGTATTTGCATGGTGCGCCTTATGTTTTTTCACCCAAGGAGCAAACCCATGTGGCGTCACTATTGTGGTTCGGAAAAAACTTTGACTACCGCACGGAAGACTTGAGTCTGGTCAAAGATTATCCTTTCACGCACGACGATTTGTTTTGTTCGCTCATGTTGACTTTCGAGGTGGAAAGTGCCGTGTGCGCGCAGCGCACCGATGCCTTGAAAGCGTATTTCGAACGTCAACGGCGAGCAAGCTAACCCCCCAGCAAAGCCACGCGGTGGCAAGCACATGACTTGTGAAGTGGGCTCCTTTGGCAATTTGCACGCCGCTGGCCAGCCCGCCCATGAACAGCACCACCATGGCTACTGTCGCTTGATGCCGCTTTAGCCACGGCATTGGGCTGTACAGCAATACAATCCACATGAATGCGGTGGATGCATGCCCGCTGGGAAAACATTTTCCAGGCCCCGGGTTTGCAACAGCATGGGTGTTTTGAAACAGCCGAAAATAATCGGCTGTTCCACCATACAGATTTAAATCCCAGGGGCAACTGTGTGAAGACTGGGATTTCAGCACGCTCACCACCAGCGCGGCCAGCAAGCTAACCAACAGGATAAAAAGAATTTCTTTCCAATAGACCTGCCTGACAGACTTTAAGCAAAGTAGCAAAACAAAAACCAGCCAGATGCCCGCGGCAAGCCAGCGCAACCCGTCGTGCAACAGCAAACTAAGCCACTGGTTTTGCTTCAGTGGAAAACTGGCTGCCTGCGGGTCAAAAAATACATTGGAAATGGCTTGATCCCAGCCGGTGTAGCAGTTCAAAAAAACGATGAACACACCGAGCAGCGTCCAAGCTGCCCAGTGGTGCGTGGGACGTGAGTTTTCAGAAAACAAATTGATCTCCAAGCCCTGTGAGGGTTGCCACACCCAGCAAGGCGAACAAGATAGCGGCGCTGATGTGTACCCATCGCACTGGAATTTTTTGGGTTAGCTTGTCGCCAAGCAACACAGCCGGTGCATTGGCGATCAGCATGCCCAGCGTGGTGCCAACCACTACCCAAAACACACTGGCATAGTGAGCCGCCATGGCCACAGTCGCAACCTGTGTTTTGTCGCCCATTTCAGCCAGAAAAAACGCAATGAATGTGGTGCCAAAAACGCCAAGCCGACGGGTGAAAGACAAACCAGAATCGTCAATCTTGTCAGGAATCAACACCCACACAGCCATCGCCAGGAACGACGCACCCAAAATCCATTTCAAAGTTTGCGCACCAACATTCGCCGTGACCCAGCCTCCCACTACTCCAGCCAAGCCGTGGTTCAGCAGGGTGGCCAACAAAATGCCAAGAATGATGGGAATGGGTTTTTTGAAACGCGCAGCCAGAAGCAAGGCCAGCAATTGGGTTTTGTCACCGATTTCAGCCAGTGCAACAACACCGGTGGACACGAGAAAAGCTTCCATTACAAAATTCCACGGCCTTGAGAACCAAATGACCACATTCCACCCAGGCCGAAGCGGTGGAAATGCAGTCAAAGGTCTTGCCAAGTGTGGAAACCGCTTGCACCATGGCTTTTGGGCCAAGTATGTTGATGCAAGCCCTTTTCGAGAAAAGGAGGCTACTCCCCAATGAGTGATGGGATGTTAACCGGAATCGTAAAAACTTCCAAATTCCGTGAATTTCAGGCGAATTGAAATAAGCGAACAGTCCACCATCATTTAATCGATTGGAGAACACCGGCATGCAAAACCACGACTTGAAGGAAACCGCCAGAGCGGCTTTGAGCAAAGTACCTGAAGTGACTTTGCTGTTCTGGGTAATCAAGATTGCAGCCACCACACTGGGTGAAACAGGGGGCGATGCTGTGTCGATGTCCATGAATTTGGGCTACTTGATGGGCACAGTAATTTTCGCGGTAGTTTTCTTCATCGCGGTCGCTGCACAAATCAAGGCGGATCGATTTCACCCATTTCTGTATTGGACCACCATTATTGCCACCACCACGGTGGGCACCACACTTGCGGATTTTGCGGACAGGTCCTTGGGGGTAGGTTATGCGGGTGGAACCGCAATTTTGTCCACCTTACTGATCGTGTCCCTGTTTGCCTGGTATCGAACCATGGGTACGGTGTCAGTTAGTTCGGTGAACACCCCAAAAGCAGAAATGTTTTACTGGATCACCATAATGTTCTCGCAAACACTGGGCACAGCGCTGGGCGATTGGACCGCCGATACTGCCGGCCTGGGGTATACCGGGGGTGCAATGGTGTTCAGTGGACTTTTGCTGCTTGTCGTCGGTGCGTATTTCTTCACTAGTGTTTCCAGAACCACCCTGTTCTGGCTTGCCTTCGTGCTAACCCGACCCCTTGGCGCTGTGGTGGGCGATTACCTTGACAAGCCGGTTGACATGGGTGGTCTTGCGCTAAGCCGGTACACCGCATCGGCCATGTTGCTGGGTTTTATTGTGGTGTGCCTGTTGGCTTTCAAGCAGAAAGCGAGCTCAAAAGCGCATTAACCTTAAACTGTGCCGGGCTGGCATTGAGGCTTAATCCAGCCAGCCCTGGCTGTACAAACCGTGCTTGATTTGTGCATACAGCACGGGTGCAGTAACTAGGCCAGCCAACCCGAACAGTGCTTCCATTACTAGCATGGCCAGCAACAGTTCCCAAGCTTTGGAACGGATACTTGAACCAATGATGTGCGCATTCAAAAAATACTCAACCTTGTGAATCGCCACCAGCCATATGAACGCCAAAATTGCCATGGTCAATGATTGGCTCAAGGCGATTGCAACAATGATTGTGTTTGACACCAGATTACCCACAATCGGAATCATGCCCGCCACAAATGTGATGCTGACCAAAGTACCTGCCAAGGGGATGGGTGTACCCAAAGCGGGCAGCACACCCAGCAGGAAAATGGCAGTGGCCAAAGTGTTGATTGCGGATATTTTGAATTGTGCAAACACAATGTGAGTGAAACTTTCAATCAGTTCGTCAAAGCGCAGGCGAAGCAAGCGTGGCAGGTGTTTGCTGCTCACCTTACCGGTTGATCGGTTCAGTTGAATGCTTAACAAGGCCCCAATCACGGTGCCTGCGAGTACATAGCCCACACCGCGAAGAGTGTGCCCTCCCCAGGTTTGAAGCTGACTCGCATGATTTTGAAGCCAGGCAGCCGCTGCGGCACGAACCCCGTCAATTGAAGCGGGCACATGAGCCGACAAGGCGGCAGGCAGGGCAAGGCGCAACTGATCAAGTACCTTAGACAAACGTTCAAGCACCGCAGGCACGCCCACGTTGGCTGAACCCGATTCCAGCAGATATTCCAGTGAGGCACCCAAACCCAGAGCAATGGCTGACAAAACCAGCAACAAAGCGATTGCCTCAACGTGACGAAGCGCTGGCAGCCAAGCTTTCAGGCGATGTGCCAAACGTGTAGTGGCCCCATAAGTGATCAAGATCGCGAAAACGGCCGGTGTAAGGTGCAACGCAAGCACCGAGAACCATGCGGCACAAATCCATACAACAACGATCAGTACCCTGCTTAATGAAAACTCGTGGGCGGATTGTGAAAAGTTCGAGGGTGTCATGTTTTGGATGAATGAACTAATGTTGCGCTAAGTTTGCATGGGCAAAGTGGGAACTGTCGCAAGCAAACCCGCTTGATTGACTTTCAACCACGGAGTGAAATCATGAAACAGAGAAAATTATTTACCGCCCTGATTGTAACCGCAAGCGCGATTGCCGGGGGAAGCCTTGCATACGCCAGCAAGGAACCACCACCGAACGATGCAGTGGCTTTGTTTTCAAAAGCAAAGGTTACATTGATTCAGGCCATTGCGGCAGCGGAACAGCATGCAGGGGGTAAAGCTGTTCAGGTGGAGCTTGAGCAACAGACCTCGGGCGGTCCGGTTTATGATGTCGAAGTGGTTACCGCAGACCACAAGGTGTACGACGTTAAAGTGGATGCTGCCAGCGCCAAGGTTTTGTCATCGAAACTGGATCAGGCCGATGGCGAGGATGACGACGATTGATGTGCAATAGTCGGGTATGGCAACAAAACCATGCCCGGCGCTTTGCAAGCCATGGCATATTGGCAACTTCCGGAACACAAACAAACGTGATCTATGCAATTCAATTTGGCCACCACTTCAGTCATTCCTCGCGGCGTTTGGGTATTGGGTTTTGTCAGCTTGTTGATGGATATTTCTTCGGAAATGATTCATAGCCTGTTACCGGTCTATTTGGTAACCGTGATGGGGGCCAGCGCCTTGTTGGTCGGCGTGATTGAAGGTGTGGCCGAATCGACCACCATGGTGGTCAAAGTGTTTTCAGGTGCATTGAGCGATTATTTGGGGAAACGCAAGGCTTTGGCTGTATTTGGATATGGCCTTGGTGCCATCAGCAAACCTTTTTTTGCAATGGCGGGCAGCACCGGAATGGTGTTTGGGGCTCGCTTTGTTGACCGGGTAGGCAAAGGCATTCGCGGTGCGCCTCGAGATGCACTGGTCGCTGACTTGGTCCGCCCCGAAGCACGCGGGGCCGCATATGGCTTAAGGCAATCACTGGATACTATGGGCGCATTTTCTGGCCCCTTGCTGGCCGTTGGGTTGATGCTGTTGTGGGCCAATGATTTCCGGGCCGTGTTCTGGGTGGCGGTTATTCCGGCTGTGCTTGCTGTGGCATTGCTGTACTTTGGTGTGGCAGAGCCCGAGAAAGCAAGTGAAAGAGGTGCGAGAGCCCCCATCAATTGGCGCATGTTTCGAAGTCTGGGGCGGGACTATTGGTGGGTTGTCGGCATTGGCGGCGCTTTTGCGCTGGCCAGGTTCAGCGAGGCATTTCTCGTGTTGCGTGTTCAACAAGCTGGCTTGTCTGTGGCATGGGCTCCGCTTGTGTTGATTGTCATGAATTTGGTTTTTGCTTTGTCAGCGTATCCATTTGGAACGCTTTCAGATCGAATCTCACATACCAGGTTGCTGTTTCTGGGCTTGGCAGCATTGGTTGTAGCCGACTTGTTTTTGGCCTTGGGTGAATCCTGGCAGGCCTTGTTGCCCGGTATTCTGTTGTGGGGCCTGCACATGGGCATTACCCAGGGGCTGCTTTCCACCATGGTTGCAGCAACCGCACCAGCGGGTTTAAGAGGCACGGCATTTGGAGTCTTTAGTCTTGTCGGCGGACTAACTACATTGGTCGCCAGTGTGTTGGCGGGCTGGCTTTGGGACAGCTGGGGTGCAGCGTTCCCGTTTTATGCAGGGGCTTTTTTTGCCGCTGCTGCCATGGTGTTGATTGTTATGAACAAGGAAAACTCCAATGCGCGTGCTACTGGTTGAAGACGATCCCATGATTGGAGAAGAAGTGCAGGATGCATTAAAAGATGCTTCCTACGCCGTGGATTGGGTCAAGAATGGTGAAACCGCACTCAGTGCCCTGAAAACCCAGCACTATGACTTGTTGTTGTTGGATCTTGGCTTGCCGCAGCGCGACGGCATGGATGTACTGAAAGCCGTGCGGGCCAGCAACAATACGGTTCCGGCACTGATTGTGTCTGCCCGCGACCAGCTGTCTGACCGCATTCAGGGTTTGGACCACGGCGCAGACGATTACCTTTTGAAGCCTTTTGAAATGGCCGAACTGTTTGCCCGAATTCGTGCTGTGGTGCGCCGCAAGTCGGGCGGTGCTGCGCCAGTGTTGGGCAATGGGATATTGAATCTAGATCCCTCAACCCGACAGGCCTGGCGGGTTGACCTCGAGCCGGTGCAACTGAGTAATCGGGAATATGCCTTGTTGCACGCATTGCTGATTCGCCCGGGTGCCATACTGTCCCGAGCTGATCTTGAAGACCGCGTGTATGGTTGGGGTGAAGAAGTGGAAAGCAATGCCATCGAGTTTTTGATTCATGCCTTGCGCAAAAAACTGGGTGCCGTTTCAATAAAGAATGTGAGGGGTGTGGGTTGGATGGTTCAAAAAAGCAATTAAACAGGTCAATTCAATTCTGGTTGTCGGTGTACCTGTCGGCGGCCATTCTGCTGGTGGCAGTGGTTACCGGGGCGTTGTCATTCTTGTTTGCATTTGATGAAGCCCATGAACTGCAAGACGAAAGTCTTAGGCAGACTGCTTCGCTGATTGATCACGTTCCCTCAGCAGATGAAATTATTCTGGTGAATGGCAACCGCGGAAGTGATACAGATTCTGACCTGCTCATCCTCAACCTGAATCCGTTTTCAGATCCGGTTTTGTTTGGTTTAGTGGATGGTTTGCACACGCTTGATCAATCGGGAACAAAATATCGCGCGTTCATTAGAACCTTGCCAGACACTGCGCGAATCGCCATTCTCCAGAAAACGGAGTTACGCGATGAAATTGCAAATGACAGCGCGATTCGCACGCTGTTGCCATTGCTGATTTTGGTACCCATTCTTCTTTTGGTGGTGACCTGGCTGGTGCGAAAAATATTCCTGCCAATTGGTGTGTTGGCCCAAGAGATCGATTCTCGTGGGGATCTGGAGTTGCACGCGGTGCCGGAAGAAAACTTGCCACGGGAAATTCAGCCTTTTGTTCATGCCATCAATCGGCTGTTTGTGCGGGTTGCACAGTCAGTACAAAACCAGCAGCGGTTCCTGGCCGATGCAGCGCATGAATTGCGTTCGCCCATCGCGGCGCTGTCATTGCAGGCCGAGCGTTTGAGTGCCTGCGATTTGAATCCCGAAGCGCGTGAGCGAACCGTCCGTTTGCAAAAGGGCATTGAGCGAAGCAGGCGCCTGTTGGGCCAGTTGCTCAGCATGGCCCGGGCACAGAGCGACCCGGTTGTGGAGCGTGGCCCTATTTCCTTGCTCGGCGTGTGCACCCATGTGCTAGAGGACGCTATGCCTTTGGCCCAGGCCAAGGGTGTCGATTTGGGCATGGACGAGGACACACAAGATGCCCTTGTGCATGCGGAAGAAACGGAAGTGCTGCTGATTGTTCGTAACCTTGTGGACAACGCCATTCGGTATGGCAGAACAGGCGGCATGGTTGATCTGGGAATTCATCACGAACCGGACTGGGTGGTTTTCACCGTAGAAGACAATGGGTCCGGCATTGCGCAGGTGGATCGCCAGCGGGTGTTCGACCCATTCTTCCGAGTATCCGGTCTTGAGCAAACCGGTTCGGGCTTGGGTCTTGCGATTGTGAAAGGCTTAGTGGACGGGTTGGGGGGAAAAATTGAATTGCTGGACTCAAGCAGATTTTCAACAGGACTTGTGGTGAAGGTGTATTTCAGCAAACACCCCAAGTCCTGATCCTGTTTTAATCAACCAATAATCCTCACGGGCAGGAAAATTTTTCGTCCATTGCGCTGAACCAGCAGAGCCACTGATTTTTTGGCCTGTTTCATCGTGTCTTGAACCTGCTCAATGTTGTTTACACGAACCCCGTTGATCCCGATCAGCACGTCGCCCCGCTGTACGCCTGCCATGGCTGCTGCACCGCGCACCTGCTCAATCAGCATGCCGTTTTGCACCTGAGCCTGCTGCTGTTCATCGGGCTGCAGGGGCCGCAGTGCGAGGCCAAGGCGGCCTTCGCCAACAGCATCTGTTTTCTGGGCACTGACCACCACATCTTTCTCGATATTACCAAGTTGAGCGGTTCGTTTCAGGACTTCACCTTGCCGCCAAATTTCAAGCGTCATTTTCTGACCGGGCTTGGCAGCACCAATTAAGGCGGGCAAATCACCGGAGGCCACAATAGGTTTACCATCGGCCCGCAAAATAATGTCGCCAGACTGCAAGCCGGCTTGTTCCGCCGGACTTGTTGGGTCGACGCTGGAGATCAGCGCGCCCTCAGGCTTGTCCAGTTTGAAAGAATCTGCAAGGGTCTGGTTCACCTCTTGAACTGCAACGCCCAAGCGGGCATGGCTTGCCTGTCCCGTGGCCACAATCTCGGCCTTGATTTTGTTGGCAAGGTCGATTGGGATGGCAAAAGACAAACCTTGGTAGCCACCGGTTTGGCTGAAGATCTGCGCGTTGATGCCAACCACTTCACCTTTGGAATTGAAAAGCGGGCCGCCTGAGTTCCCCGGATTCACTGCTACATCGGTCTGGATGAATGGTACAAAGCTGTCTTCGGGAAGTGAACGGCGTTTGGCACTGACCACGCCGGCTGTTACGCTGTTCTCGAAGCCGAAAGGGGATCCAATGGCCAGAACCCATTCGCCGACCTGAAGCGCATCCGGGTTGCCCAATGGGGCACTAGGCAGGTTCTTGGCGTCGATTTTCAATACCGCAATGTCGGTTCTTGAGTCGCTGCCCAACACCTTGGCTTCATACTCCTTGCGGTTGTTCAGCTTGACCACCACTTCGGAAGCATCCCGAACCACATGCGCGTTGGTCAGGATCAGACCCTCTGGGGACACAATGAATCCGGAGCCTTGCCCGTAGGTGGGTACTGGGCCGCTATCCGGACCGTTGGGATTGGGAAACTGCTTGAAGAAGTCGAACATGGGATCGTTTGGCGATACACCGGCTTGCGCTACATTTTGCTTGATTCCCCGAACACTAATGTTCACCACCGTGTCGCCGTAACGCTGTGCAATCTGGGCAAAGTCGGGCAGTGTGGTATTTTGAGTTTGCGCTTGTCCCTGTTTATCTAGCAGGGGTGTAGCTGCCGTTGCCGGGGTGCCATTGAAGTAGCTGGCACTTGCCCCGCCCAACATGCCTGCGGTAATCAAGGCCAATATCAGGCGTGAGGGGCGTTTGCTGTTTGAGTATGAAGAAGTCATGGTCTCGTTCCTTTCAAGAGTGACAACAATGAACCAGTTGAATACCAACCGGAATGGCTTCATCATGCGCAGGAAAACTTAGCTCTGAATTAGGCGACGCAGCTTACTTTGAACGGATGAGTTTTTTATTTTGATACGCTAAACAGGTCACACTGCACACGATCAAGGTTAAAAATACAAGGCTTGTTTGTGTGGTGCCCAAGCCCAACCCGCCATTGTCGGCTGGTTGCGATAACCAATCGCCAAAGGATGCGCCCAATGGCCTCGTAAGAATGTAGCTAAGCCAGAAGGCCCACACCGCATTCATCTTGAATCGAAAACGGGCAATTGTAATCATTGCAATCAAGGCACCAAACACCAATGTGGAATTGGCGTAACCCAAGTTCAAACCCTCTGCGAACCAGTCGCCCGAAGCCGTGCCCAAAGCAAAGGTAAGCAGAATCGCGAGCCAGTAAAACCATTCTCTGGCAGGTGTATCAATGTGGTGAATGGACAGCGTACCTTCACGGCGATGCCACAAGGCAAACACGAGGGCAAGAGTCAGCGAGAAAGCGGCAGTTGAAGCCATCAATGGCATACCCAGGTTGTCGGTTAGGTGATCGGTGATCAAGGTGCCCAGTACGCTGATCAGCACAATGCTTAACCAGTATACCGAGGGGGTGTAACGTTTGGTCCGAAGTTGAACGCCCAAAGCAATCGCAGTGAGAACGGCCACCACCACTGAGGTAGCCGTTAATCCAAAGCTCAAATTGAAGTTTAAAAAGTCTGCCGCAGTTTCACCCACGGTCGTCGACATCATCTTGACGAGCCAAAATAACAAGGTGACTTCAGGCACCTTGTTCAGTAAAAATTTCCCGATACCGGGTTGATTGCCGTTGTTCATGTTGTTTCCCCTTCGGTGTGTCACGGTGCATGAATAATATTCAGCAACACTTAGGGGAACATTAGTAGGGTTAAGGTCGCGCAGGTTCTCCGGTGTAGCTGTGTTCTCCACTTTCATCGCTACACGGTGTAGCTTCAAGCTGAATCGTGGTGTGATGCAAATCGAACCGAACCGCCAGCATGGTGCGAATTTGTTGAAGCAAATCAGTCCAATCCACTTCCCGGTGCTGGCATACAACATGAACTGACAAGCTAGATTTACCACTGGAAATGGACCACACATGCAAATCATGAATGCTGTCCACGCCCCAGTGGCTTGATAGTGCCTGCTTGATCTCGTCGATGTTCAAATGCTCTGGTGTGCCCTCCAGCAAAATATGTGTGCTTTGTTTTAACAGGGCCCAGGCACGTGGCAGCACCCATAGGCCAATGCCTACCGCAATCACAGAATCAATCCAGCCCCAGCCTGTCCATCGAATCAACAAAGCACCAACGATCACGCCCACTGAACCCAGCATGTCGCTCCACACTTCAAGGTAGGCACCTTTGACGTTCAAGCTGTCATCTTTTGACTGGCTTAGAAGTTTCATGGCAATCAGATTCACAAGCAGGCCCAGGGAAGCGATCATCAGCATCAAGTTGGATTGAATATCTGGTGGATTCGAAATTCGCAGGAATGCTTCAACAAGAATATAGATGGCCACTCCAAAAAGCAGAACGGCATTGAAAGCCGCCGCCAGGATCTCAAAGCGGTGGTATCCAAATGTACGTTTTTTATCCACTGCTTTTTTACCAATCTGGATTGCCAGCAGGGAAATAGCCAATGCCGCCGAGTCGGTGAACATGTGCGCTGCATCAGAGATTAAAGCCAGGCTGTTGGTCAATATGCCCCCAACAACTTCGGCCACCATGAAGCTGGCGGTCAATATTAAAGCAATCCACAATGGCTTTTCATATCCCTCAACTTTCATGTCATGTGAATGTCCTGCACCCATACAACTTACTCCCTATTTAAACCAAAGTTGAACACCAAAACCCGCAGCAATTTTCACTGTCATTGCAAAGCAAAGTAGCGTTAGCAAGGCGCTGCCCGCCAGCGACACCACAAACCCCACCCTGGGTAACAGCCAGGGGAAGGCCAAAAACATGGGCAGGGTAGGTAGTACATACCAAAATGTCAGGTAGGCGTGGTTCGCAATTTTTTCCTGTGGTGCTTTTTCAATGGCAAGCCAAATCAGCGTCAGCACAGTGACCATGGGCAACGCTGCGATCAACGCGCCCAGCTTGTCGCTGCGCTTGGCTACCTCGGAAATCAGAACTACCAGGCCTGCGGTGGTGAGGTACTTCAAAATAATCCAGCCCATGTTGGTAACCTATGTGGTGTAAGCAGGTTTTGCTTGTTGATCCGTAATGTCCATTTCCTCTTCCTTGCGGTGGGTCAACCGGTAAAGAATTGGAAGGACCAGCAAGGTAAGGGCGGTTGATGACAGAATTCCCCCGATCACCACTGTGGCAAGGGGTCGTTGGACCTCCGCACCTGTGCCAGTGGCAATCGCCATCGGAATAAAGCCAAGCGAAGCCACCAGCGCGGTCATCAATACAGGGCGCAGCCGTGTCATGGCACCGTCATGAATGGCCCTGTCCAGGGGCATGCCTTCCTCGCGCAGGCTGCGGATAAATGAAATCATCACCAGCCCGTTCAGCACCGCCACACCAGAAAGTGCAATGAAGCCCACCCCTGCTGAAATTGACAGTGGGATGTCACGCAGCCACAAGGCCACAATACCGCCGGTCAACGCAAACGGTACACCCGTGAACACAATCAAGCCATCGCGTATGTTGTTGAACATCACAAACAACAACAAGAATACTAAAAACAGCGACAACGGCACCACAATTTGTAGTCGTTTGGAGGCTGATTGCAACTGTTCAAACGTTCCACCCCAACTGATCCAGTTGCCTGGCGGTACTTTCACCTTCTGCTGAATCTGGTTTTGCGCGTCAGCCACAAATGAACCAATATCACGGCCACGTACGTTGGCAGTCACCACTACACGGCGCTTGCCGTTTTCGCGGCTAATTTGATTGGGGCCAGGTGCAATGTCCAAGCTGGCCACATCGCCCAATTGTACGAAAAGAGGCATGTCACTTCCAGAAACATTGCCGGGCAACTGAATAGGTAGTCGGGCAATGGCTTGCAGGTCATTTCGAAGCTCCTCGGGTAATCGCACCGTGATGTCAAATCTTCGATCACCCTGAAACAGCACGCCTGCTTCCTGCCCGCCAACGGCCATGGCAACGGTGTTTTGAACATCGGTCACGTTGATACCAAACCGTGCGGTTTTTTCACGGTCAATCTGAACGGTCAGCATGGGTAGGCCCGTGGTTTGTTCTACTTTCACGTCTGCTGCGCCATCGACTTTCTCCAGCACTTCGGAAATTTCTCCAGCAACGGTATTCAGCGTATCCAAGTCATCGCCGAACACCTTGACTGCAACGTCGCTTCGCACACCCGACAACAATTCATTGAACCGCATTTGAATGGGCTGGGTGAATTCATAGTTGTTGCCTGGTATTTTCACGACAGCGGTTTGCATGGCATTAACCAAGTCAGTTTTGCTGCGGCTGGGGTCTGGCCACTCCGAAGTAGGTTTCAGCATCACGAAATTGTCCGCCACGTTTGGTGGCATCGGGTCGGTTGCAATTTCAGCCGTACCAATTTTGGCAAACACACGATCCACTTCCGGAAACTGCTTGATGGTTTTTTCCAGTTCAGTTTGCATGCCAATGGCCTGGCTTAAGCTGGTACCGGGTATGCGCAGGGCGTGCAGGGCAATATCGCCTTCATTCAAACTTGGCACAAATTCGCTGCCCATGCGTGTTGCCAGCAAACCCGACAAAACCACCAACACTGCGGCAATTGAAAGCACCACTGGTTTGTTGGCCATTGACTTGACCAGTGCAGGCTCGTATCCACGCTTGGCCCACGTCATGATGCGGTTTTCTTTCTCGCTGACATTGTTGGTGATCAACAAGGCCACCGCGGCTGGAATGAAAGTGATCGACAGAATCATGGCACCCAGCAAGGCGGCCACTACTGTGAAAGCCATGGGGTGGAACATTTTTCCTTCCACGCCGGTGAGCGCGAAAATGGGCAGGTAAACCACCATGATGATGAGTTGGCCGAACAGCAGGGATCGTCGCGCTTCCTTGGAGGCCAGAAACACTTCATGAAAGCGTTCCTTGCGCGTGAGTGTTCGCCCCGCTTTGGTTTGTGCATGGGCCAGCCTGCGTACACAGTTTTCTACAATCACCACAGCGCCATCGATGATGATGCCGAAGTCCAGTGCGCCAAGACTCATCAAGTTGGCACTTACCCCGTTGTTGACCATGCCGAAAAACGTGAACAACATGGACAGAGGAATGACCATGGCCGTGATAATGGCTGCACGAATATTGCCTAGAAAAAGAAACAAGATCGCAATGACTAGAATGGCGCCTTCAATCAGATTCTTTTTTACTGTGTTGATGGCTTTGTCCACCAGCACTGTGCGGTCGTAAACGGTTTGTGCTACTACGCCATCAGGCAGGTTTCGGTTGATTTCCTCCAGCTTTTTCGACACCGCCTGAGACACCACACGGCTGTTTTCGCCGATCAGCATAAACACTGTGCCCAACACCACTTCTTTGCCGTTCTCTGTGGCGGCACCGGTTCGGAGTTCTTTGCCAATATAGACCTGCGCCACATCTTTAATTCGAATCGGTACCCCCGAACGATTCGACACAATGACGTTTTCGATGTCGGCAATATCGGTCAGTTGACCAGGTGCCCGTATCAAGTATTGTTCGCCACGCTTCTCGATGTAACCAGCACCCACGTTGCTGTTATTTTGTTCAACAGCCCGCAGCAGATCGTCTAGGGAAATACCTTGGGCAACCAGTTTGTCGGGCGAGGGTGCAATCTGGAATTGCTTGGCGTAGCCACCGATGGTGTTTATTTCAGTCACACCAGGTACATTTCGCAGTTGGGGTTTGATGATCCAGTCCTGAATTTCCCGAAGATCCGTTGGAGTGTAGGGTGTGCCGTCTTTTTTCACAGCCCCTTCTTTGGTTTCCACGGTCCACATGAAAATTTCACCCAAACCCGTGGAAATTGGCCCCATCGCGGGGTCGATTCCAGCGGGCAGTTGCCCTTTGGTTTGCTGAATGCGTTCATTGACCAGTTGGCGCGCGAAATAAATGTCGGTTCCTTCCTTGAAAATCACGGTGACCTGTGACAAGCCGTAGCGTGAAATGGAACGGGTTTCCTGCAAGCCAGGCAAACCCGCCATGACAGTTTCTATGGGATAAGTGATGCGCTGTTCAGACTCCAATGGCGAGTAGCCAGGAGCGGAGGTGTTGATTTGAACCTGAACGTTGGTGATATCGGGTACAGCGTCGATTGGCAATTTTTGATAACTGTAAATACCCAGGGCAATCAGGCCCACGGTCCCAAGCATCACAAACCATCGTTGTTCGATGGCAAAACGGATTATTTTTTCAAACATGATTCGGTACTTCCTCTGTTCGCATGCAGTGGCAAAGGTTTGAGCAGGTTTTGGCAAACATTGAATCAATGGTCATGGCTTGCCCCTGATTTGCCGATATCCGCCTTGATTAGGAAGCTGTTGGTAGCGGCGTATTGCTCACCCGCGTCCAGGCCGCTCAACACTTCAACGGTTTTGCCATCGCTGCGGCCCAGTTCAACCGGGCGTGCCTCGAACTGTTGGCCATAGCGGCCAAACACGGCGGGTCCATCCAGAATGGTTTGAAGGGCTTCGGTTGAAATGGCCACAGGTACTTCACTTTCCTCGGCCACCAGTTCAACTTTCACTGGCAGGCCGGGGCGCCACACAGAATTGGGGTTTGGCAACACAATGCGTGCAGTGGCGGTGCGGGTTTGTTCACCCACTAGGGAACCCACATAAGCCACTTTGCCGACGCTTTCCGATTCAAATGCCGTGGCCTTTATGGTGGCTTGCTGGCCCACTTTCACTGTATTCAGGTCTTTGGGGTAAATCGTCATTTCAGCCCACACGGTAGACAAATCGGCCACCGTGAAAATATTGGCGTCTTCCTTCAACGCCTGCCCCAAAGCAATGTTTTTTTCCACAACAGTGCCCGATATCGGAGATCGAATTTCATAGCGGGTCAGTTGGCTTCCAATGGTGGCGCCGCCATTGATCGAGGCGAGCTTTTGCCGTGCGTTCAGCACTGCAATTTCAGCCTCTTGCTTGGTATTGCGCGCTTGCAGATAATCTTGCTCGGCTGAAATTTTGTCTTCCCACAGTTTCTTTTCCCGCTCGAATGTGGTGTTGGCCAATGCCAGGCGTTTTTGCGCTGCCAGCAACTCGGTTCGCTGGTCTGCCAGGGTTTGGCTGGAAATTACGGCCAGCACTTGTCCCTTTTTAACCTGATCACCCGCGTTCACGGGGGCAGATTCCACAATGCCACTCAAGCGTGGCACCACGCGTACCGTGTTGTCGCTGTTGAACTGGATTTCGCCGATCAATTCAATGCTGCTTTTGATTTTGGCCGGGCCGGCTGTGGCCAGTTCAATGCCGCTTTGTTTCATTTGCTCGGCGCTCATGTCGATTCGGAACTCGATCTGGTCATAAGCGAAGCGGTATTGCTTGCCTTGGTGTTGCGCATTCACGGCAACACGGAATGAATGGGGCTCAAACACTACGGCATCGCCGCGCAAAAAATTGTTTGCAGGTGCAAAGTTGATGGTTTGCGGCTTTCGACCCAAGCGCTCAAGTTCAATACTTGCCTTGGTGGCCTCGGGGGGCAGCAAGGCGTTGTCTTTGTAGGTGTAAATTCTGAACTCGGGGTCTACACCGTCCTCAAAAATGGTCACCTCGACCCCGTAGCCGTCTTGCGCGAAATACTTGCCCCCTTTGGGTCCTTTGACAGGTTCATTGGGGTTGGCTTGTTCAAGTTGTGTGCCATTGGTTTGCCCAGGCTGGGAATTGCCTGTGGTTAAAATAAGGGCTGGCAGCAGGGCACCCACTGCAACAAGCAGGGCGATGGAAATGATTTGTTTCTTGCTGAAATTGCGTTTCATGATTAAGTGGTCCTACTGAATATTGGCTGGTGTTTGCCCAAGAATCCCTTGCAGTTCGGCGGCATACCGGTGGGATTGGGCGAGCGATTGCTGGCTTTGCGCCATGGCATCAAACAGGGTGCGTTGTGCGTCCAGCACTTCCAGAAAACTGAACTTGCCCATCTCGAAACCCTTGCTTGCAGCGTTGTAGGCGCTTTCTGCACTGGGCAAAATGCTGTCACGCAAGGCCAGGAATTCCTCGCGGGACGCGCTCAGGTTTTCGTATGCGGCTTGTAAATCGCGAGACAAGCGGTATTGCGTTGCTGTCAGTTCATCTTTGGCCTGGTCAGCGCGTCGCAGTGATTCAAGCAAGTTGCCCTGGTTGCGGTCAAAAACAGGGATGGGAATGGATACCCCAAAAATGGCCTGGTTCAAGCCAAGTTCCTGATTTTTTCGCCCACCAAGGCTCACCGTCACATCGGGTACGCCTTTGCTGCGTTCAACCTCGCTAATGGCCTTGCGGCGGTCCACTTCAATTTGGGCTTTCCGGTATGCAGGCGATTGCTGCAACCTGTCTTCCAGTGTCTCGATGGCGGGCAGCTCGGGCAGGTTTTCAAGATTGCCTTCAGCGGTTTCAAAACCGACCTGGGATTCTCCCATGGCGGTGGCCAAACGCTTTTTAGACGATTTCAGCGCACTTTCAGCGCGTACATAATCCACGCGTGCGCCAGCCAATGCAATGCCCGCTTTGGTGGCCTCGACAGGCGATACCTTGCCTGCTTCAACCCTTTTTTGTGCAGCGCGCTGGGCGTTTTGTGCCAGGTCGATGGAAGATTGGGCAAGCCGCACACGTTCCTGTGCAACCAGCGTGTCGTAAAACGCAGAGGTGACTTCGGTTTGCAGGGTGGCCCGCACCATGGCAAGGTCAGCTTCAGCAAGGTTCTTGCCGCGCTCGGCTGCATCAATTCGTGCAGAACGCTTTCCGCCCAGTTCAATGCGCTGGTTCAGTTGCAGGGTGCTGGTGCGGGTTGCACTTCGCGTGTCTTCAACCAGGGCCTGTAATTCGGGGTTGGGGCGGGTTTCAGCTTGGCGTATGGTGCCGTCTTGTGCCAGCAGCGCATTTCGGGCCGCTGCCAGTTCAGGGTTTGCCGCATAGGCCCTTTCAAGTGCGGTGTTCAAAGTAAGGTTTGTTGTTCGCGGCAAGCTGGCTTGCCCGGATGGGGAATTAAGCCCATTGCTGGTGTATTCGGGGGTGTTGCCCTGAGCCATGGCGGCACTGGGCAGCAACGCGGTCGCAGCCAGCGTTAGCAATATTTTTCGCATCGATTTCTCCGGTGTACAAAGGAAAGAATCGGCGAGACGAATTAACGCAGTCGTTTAATAAGGTGTAAAGACAGGTGTCGTGTCGCCGTAATCAGGCAGACACAGGCCACTTGGGGCGTTCAGGGCGGGTTTGACAGAAGAAGGAATACTTTGAAGTGCTCAGCACCTGTTGGGGTGAACTGAAATCAATGATCACGCTATCAGCGTTGTCAGCCGAAAAGCCGATAAAGCTGGATGAATGCGAATGGTCGTGGTGTTGCGGATATTGGCTATCTTGATCGTCACCGGCATCAGCTTGGCTATCGTGGGCATGATGTTCATCTTGATGGTGACCGAAATGTGATGATTGTTGAACAAGCTCACCATGCGCGCAGTAATCCGCCACTGCACCCCAAGAGGCCTGGAGCGGCAGCAGAACCATGAGGAACATGAAGATAAGTGAGCGATACATACTCAGACTACACCACAGCAATTTAGTCGCTGTCAAGTTGTGCCGCGTATCTGTAACCTCTTCGAGACTCAAAATGAATGCATGCAGAAATTTTCTTGGCTTTCAAAAAAACTTGCCTGTGTTTTCAATTTTCGACAATATTTATACAAAGTAAAAAATACACTTGTCGATCTTGCGGAGAAATTGCGTGGGTACAAATACAGAGAGTTATTCAAGTCAATCTTCCCTGAATCGTTACAGCAAGCCTGCTGTTTTTCTTCACTGGACATTGACGTTCCTGATTGTGATTTTGGTCGGACTGGGCTGGTACATGATGGATATTGAAGGCCAGCCGGGCAGTGAGTGGTATTTCAATTTGCACAAATCCCTGGGGTTGATTGCATTTGTGCTTATTGCTTTGCGCACTGCGTGGCGTTTAACCCACAAGCCGCCAACATTCGCAACGCGTCAGCCAACGTGGCAATTGGTTGTATCGCAGTTTACGCATGGTCTGTTGTACGCTGCCATGATTTTAATGCCGCTCACGGGATTTGCTGCCGCTTCATTGAGCGAGGAGGGCGCCGCTTTTTTCGGCATCGAAATCCCGCGCTTGGTGGCTCAGAACCCTGCGCTATCCGATCAACTTTTTTACATTCACGAATTGACGGCTTGGGTTTTGGTGGTGTTCGTGGCCATCCATGTATTGGCCGCACTCAAGCATTTGGTGGTGAATAAAGATGAGGTATTTGGACGGATGTGGTTTTAACGAGACTTGAGTTAAGTGACTTTTTGTCAATCACATGGCATGTTAAAGAAAAGACAACTGGAGATTTCGGGTATGAAGCAAATAAAAACAATTCAACATGAACGGCTCAATGCTTTCAGGCGAAAGTTCCTGCTACAAAGCAGTGCTTTGGGGGCGGCGGCCTTGCTGCCTTGGGATCCTGCTTTTGGGGCAATTACCGCAGTCGAGATTCCCAAGGGGCGCCCTGCCAAGCAGTTTGACTTGACCATCGCAAACACGAAGATCAATATCACCGGCCGCGAGACCAGTGCGATTACCTTGAACGGCACCATGCCGGGGCCTTTGTTACGGTTTCTGGAAGGTGATGAGGTTACTGTCAATGTAACCAACAAGCTTGATGAGGCCACAGCCATTCATTGGCATGGCCTGCTGGTGCCGAATTCCGAGGATGGTGTGCCGGGTGTTACCTTTCCTGGAATTCTTCCGGGAGAAACCTTCACGTATCGCTACACACTGCGCCAAAGCGGTACTTACTGGTACCACAGCCATGCAGGCCTGCAAGAAGCAGCAGGCATGTTTGCGCCACTGATTGTAGAACCCCGTGAGCCCGAGCCCTTTCAGTATGACCGGGATTATGTGGTTGTATTGTCCGACTGGAATGATGACTCTCCTGCACAAGTGCTTGCGAATCTGAAGAAGGTGGACGGCTATTACAACTATCGGCGCATTACAACGCCCCAATTCCTGAAGCAGCTTGCAGACGCGCCTGATGAGGCGACACGCAAAGCAATTTGGGCAGATCGGATGGAGTGGGGGAAAATGCGAATGGACCCCACCGATTACAGTGATGGCGGTGAGGAATGGTCATTTCTCATGGGCGGTTTGCGCCCAGATCAAAACTGGACGGCATTGTTCAAACCCGGTGAGCGTGTGCGGCTTCGCGTGATCAATGCGTCACCGATGAACCTATATGATTTCCAGATTCCCGGGCTGCCCATGATGATCGTGCAGGCCGATGGTCAGAATGTTCAACCTGTTCAGGTGGATGAGTTCCGCATTGGCAACGGTGAAACCTATGATGTGATTGTCGAACCCAAAGAGGACAAGCCTTACACTATTTTCGCACCGACCATTGCCCGCATCGGATACGCTCGAGGCACGCTTGCGCCGAGGGCCGGCATGAGTGCGGAAGTTCCCTCTCTGGGGCCTTATCCCGTTAGAACCATGGCTGACATGGGCATGGGGGCCATGGACGGAATGGCCAGTATGGGAGATGGCACAATGCCTGAACCTTCATCAATACAAACCAACGACAGCATGAAAGGCATGTCGATGCCACCGCCCAACGACGGCCCCGCTATGGACTCAATGGCGGGCATGGACATGAACAACATGTCTGAACCTACTGCCCCTGTTCCAGAACAAAACACGATGCCGGGAATGGACATGGCTCCAGCCAAAGTCGCGGAGGTGCCCTCAACGCGCATTGTTGTTGCCCCAGATAAAGACGGTCTGCGTCGACTTGCTTATCAACATTTGCGATCGCTGGGACCCAACAAAGACCCCCGTCCTCCACAGAGGGAAATATTGGTCCGCCTGACAGGGGACATGAACCGCTACTTCTGGAGTATTAACGATAAAAAGTTTTCGGACTCAACACCATTCAAAGTGAAGTTGGGCGAACGCTTCAGGATCAAGTTTGTAAACACCACCATGATGGAACACCCCATGCATTTGCATGGAGTATTCATGGAACTGGTTAACGGAAATGGTGAATTTGCGCCCCGAAAACATACGGTGATTGTGGCCCCCGCACAGACTGTCGAAGTAGACGCAACTTACGAGGATGAGGGCGTGTGGGCTTTTCATTGCCATTTGTTTTATCACGCTGCCGCGGGCATGTTTCAACTGATGGAGGTGGCGTAATGAACCGCAATGTTCGTTCATACAAATCAACCTGGTCGTTCCAGTGGATTCGTTCTCTGGGAGTGTTGGGTGTGATTGCTGTTGGGGCAATTTCAACGCCTGCGATGGCCATGGAAGATGAATCAATTTACGCTTACACGTTAATTGAAGTGGATAGCGGAAAAGTCAGAAATCAACCGGGTTCAATTCAACTTCTCGGTGCAGAAGGCTGGATTGGTGGGGACTACAATCGATTCGCGTGGCGTTTTGATGGTGAACGACGCCAAGGCAAAACTGAAGTAGTGGAAACCCAGGCGCTGTACAGTCGCTACATTGCACCATTTTGGGATTTGCAGGGCGGTATCCGCCACGATTCAAAGCCTGTGGGTGAAGACTATGCCGTAATTGGCTTGCGAGGCCTTGCGCCCTATGCGTTTGATGTGGATTTGCAGATGTTTGTCAGAAGCGACGGTAAAGTGCTTGCGCGTACCCGCTTCGAGAATGATTTTCTGATGACAAACCGGTTTATCCTGCGGCCATTCATCAATGGCGAATGGTCTGCCTCAAATCTTAGTGACGAAGTGGCAAGTGGCTTGTATCAGGCGGATTTTGGTGTGCAGGCACGCTACGAGTTCAGCCGAAAATTTGCTCCCTACATTGAAGTGAGTCGAACACTTTATCCAGAAACCCAAAGTGGCTCGAATCTTTCTCCGATTACAGAATACCGAGTTGGTTTGCGGTTGATTTTTTGAAGCCAAAACTTCTGGACCGATTCAGGTGAGTGAATCTGTCAAACATGTAATGAAAGAGTCAGACAATTGAATGGCTTCAGGCAGTATTCTGAGTCCGTGAACTTGCACTGTAAGTTTCAATGAAACAACACCTAAACACACCACCTGAGAGGTTTAGCAATGAAATATGCGAAACAAATGAATAAATTGGGAATTGCTTTAATCTTGACTGCCGCATCGACCTTTTCTGCCTTTGCAGCTGATCCCGGCATGGCTGATATGAAAGGCATGGGTAATCAAAGCATGCAGGGAATGGATGGAATGAAAAACATGAATGACACCAAGGGTGCAGACATGGCCATGACCGATGGCGAAGTCAAGAAGATTGATACTGCTCAAGATACGGTCACGCTGAAGCATGGGCCGCTTGATAATCTCGGAATGCCTGGGATGACCATGGTATTCAAGGTTGCGGATCCAGCAATGCTTTCCGCCGTAAAGGTGGGTGACCAGGTCAAATTTCAGGCCGAAAAAGTAAACGGTAGAATCGTGGTCACGAAAATTCAGAAATAGTTTTCTTGAACAAACACCATCATCGTTCAGCCGCTGTTTCTGCGGCTGAACAGTGGTGAACAGAATCAATTCACGGATGTTTCATTGACTACCTTTTGCCGGTATTTCTTAGCCTAAGCGCATTGGCAATTACTGAAACTGAACTCAGACTCATTGCGAGAGCAGCAATCATGGGAGACAGGAGCTGCCCTGTAAACGGGTATAACAAACCGGCTGCCAAAGGAATGCCGAGCGAATTATAGAGAAAAGCAAATACGAGGTTTTGGCGCATGTTGCGAACTGTAGCCTCAGAAATTCTTCTTGCTTGCGCGATTGACCGCAGATCGCCTTTAACCAGGGTTATATGCGCACTGTTGATGGCCACATCCGTGCCCGTTCCCATTGCAATGCCGACATTCGCTAAGGCAAGCGCGGGCGCATCATTGATTCCATCTCCTGCCATGGCAACAACCTTGCCTTGAGCCTGTAATTTTTCGACCAGTTTTTGTTTTTCATGTGGTGTAACTTCACCGTAAAAATCGGTAATACCTAATTTGCTTGCGACTGATTTTGCGGTCGTCGTGCCATCGCCAGTAGCCATTACGACTGACAAGCCGGCAGCACCCAAGGTGTGTATTGCTTCCATCGTTGTCTCCTTCAGTGGATCGGAGACTGCAATTAACCCCAGTAATTTTTTATCTGATGCTGTGAACATCACACTAGCGCCCTCACGTCGCAGGTTTTCAGCGCTTTCTGCCATAAAACGCCAGTCAATATTTTCTGCATCCATGAGTGCGGTATTTCCAAGCACGATGTTTTTTCCGGAAACGATGCCACGAACGCCAATGCCGCTTGACGACTCGAATTCATCGGGTTTTACCAGTTCTAAGCCGCGCCTTCGTGCCTCACTTACTATGGCATGCGCCAAAGGGTGTTCGCTGCCTTGATCGATACTTGCAGCAAGGCGAAGTACCTCTTCCTCAGAAAATCCGGGGGCAGCAACGACTCGATCGAATGCGGGCTTACCCTCCGTAAGGGTGCCTGTCTTGTCGACGATCAATGTATCAATTGTTCGCATGGCTTCGATTGCCGCTGCGTCTCGAAATAAAATACCTTGGGTGGCTGCATGTCCCGTAGCGGCCATAATAGACATCGGGGTAGCCAACCCCAGTGCACACGGGCAGGCAATGATCAACACAGCCACTGCATTGACAAAGCCATAAATCCAGCTTGGCTCTGGTCCAAATACACCCCATCCAACAAGTGTCAACGTCGCTATCACAATAACAACAATGACAAAGTAACCCGCCACTGAGTCAGCAAGACGCTGCAACGGCGCACGCGATCGCTGCGCTTGCGCCACCAGTTGAACAATCTGTGACAGCATTGTTTGGGCACCAACTTTCTCGGATTGCATGATGAGGCTTCCACTGGTATTCAATGTCGCGCCAATCAACTTGTCGCCTGGCCCTTTGATCACAGGCACAGGCTCTCCGGTCAGCATGGACTCATCGACGGCACTTTCTCCATCCTTTACCACACCGTCGACCGGCACTTTCTCGCCAGGTCGCACACGCAAAACATCACCAATATGCACATGGGTAAGTGGTACATCCTCCTCGGTACCATCATCCAGAATGCGTCGGGCAGTTTTGGGGGCAAGTCCCATCAAGGATTTTATGGCGGCTGAAGTTTTCGAGCGTGCACTCAACTCCAAAATCTGCCCCAGCAAGGTTAAACTAACAATCACTGCCGCAGCCTCATAGTAAACACCAATTCTTCCCCGTACAGCAAAGGCAGCGGGAAACACACCAGGGGCCAATGTGGCTACCACGCTGTATCCGTATGCCGCAGCGACACCTAATCCGATCAATGTCCACATATTCGGGCTCCCACGGACAACCGACTGAACTGCACGTTGAAAAAATGACCAACCTGCCCACAAAACCACGGGGGTACTAAGTGCGAGTTCTATGAAATTTTGTTCTGGAAGTTCGATGGGGACAATTCGATGCCAAAACATTGCGATGAATGTCACCACTATGGTCAGTGGCAATGTCCACCAAAACCGTCGGCGAAAATCTCTCAACTCAGGGTTATCTTCGTCCTCAGCCATGGGGATCAGAGGTTCCAGGGCCATTCCACAAACAGGGCAACTCCCCTGATTGGTCTGTCGAATTTCCGGATGCATGGGGCAGGTGTAGATCGTTGTCTCAGTTGCAGCAAGAGTTGACTGAGGGTCAGCGGAAACTGGATGAGAATGTGAGTTGACGTGTGGTTTATCCATGCGTGGCTCCTGAACGGTCAATTATGGGGGGCTAGGCTTTCCTGCTACCGTGATGCTGTGAAATGAAAAGCCAATCACCGTAACTTGATTTTCGCTGCTTGCAAACACATCACCACCATGCAGTTTCGCAATAGCAGCCACTATGGCCAGGCCAAGTCCGTGATTGCTCCCAGTGTCACTTCGCCCCTCTTCAGCGCGAAAGAAAGGTTCAAACAAACGATTCAATTTGACTGGATCAATTGTCGGGCCTTCATTCGAAACCTTGATCCACACCCTTTCTGCCTCTTGCGTAATGTGCACGGTAATTTCTGTGTTGGCCTGTGCATATCGAATTGCATTGGACAGCAAGTTACTCACCGCTCTTTTAATCAATTCAGTTTCAACCTCCACATTGGCATCGCCTTGAACTGTGATGCGAAGATCTCTGTCTTCGGCCAACTGTTCAAGGTATTCCGCGACTGATACCACCAACTGACGAAGACTTGGCACAGGTTGAAGTTGCAGTTCTCTGCCCTGGTCTGCATTGGCCAGGAACAGCATGCTGCGAATAATTCGTGCCATGCGGTCGAGTTCGTCGAGGTGATCACCGACAATTTTTTGAAGGTCCTCACCTTCGATCAGTTTGCGGCGTTGAAGCAGCTCATGGCTAATGGTCAAGCTCGACAGTGGTGTATTCAATTCATGTGCAACATTGCTGTTGAACAGTTTCAATTGCTCCCGGTTCTCGCGCAGTTGCCCCAATAAGCGGTTGAATCCGTCGATGAAGGGTCGCAATTCAAGCGGGGCCTTGTGGTCGTCCAGCACAACATCAAGCGAGCGTGGCCCCAAATTGTGAATGCGTTCTGTCAGTCGATTGATAGGGCGCAAAACCAGGCGAATCAGTCGCATACTGATCAACACCGACACCAGAATCCACAACACGATGGACGATGCAAAAATTCCTGAAATGAAGTTCAGAAAACGTTCGTCATCTACGGTGCTTACTGCCAGTTCAACCCGTTTGGCTTGCAGTTGGGGAAGTTCGGTTTCAAACACTTGAGAGAATTCCCGAATAGATCCCTCTCCATTGAAGAACACCTCCGGCCCGAACATGCGATTGCCCCGGCTGTCAACAACTCGGGCTTGGGTTCGACCTTGCCCTCCCAACACTTCTTCCAGGCCATGTTTCACATCTTCTGGTGAATATTCGGAAGTGGGTTTTAGTAAAAGGTGTTCAACAGCATGGAGCGCACGGCTCGCAGTTTCCTCCTGTTGCCTGGCCTGCCAATAGTGGATGCAGCAATACACGAGTACAGCGAGTAAAACCACGCCCAATACACTGACTGAGCTGGTCAACCCGATGGTGGCCCTGGAAATTGATTTCACGCTCACTCCTTGCCCTGCGTCCTGATTTCGAGAACGTACCCCATACCGCGAATGGTATGAAGCAAAGGGATTTCATAAGGATCGTCCAGCTTGATCCTCAACCTGCGAATGGCTACATCGATCACATTGGTTTCGCTGTCAAAATGCATGTCCCAAATCAGCTCAGCGATTTCTGTGCGGCTAATGACTTCGCCCTTTCTTCGCAGCAGTAGCCAAAGTAGAGAAAATTCTTTCGCAGTTAACCGTAAATCCTTGCCCCCGCGCTTGGCGGTGCGGCGTACTGCGTCTAATTCCAGATCCAGCAATGTCAACAAGGTTGTCTGGCTCTCGATCGCTACGGTCGATGTTCTACGCCCCAAGGCGTGAAGCCTGGCCACCAGCTCGGCAAACGCAAAGGGTTTCACCAGGTAGTCATCTGCACCGGCCTTCAGGCCGCTCACCCTGTCTTCAACCATGGCGCGGGCGGTAAGCATCAGTACCGGAATACTTTTGGATTGGCGTAACGCACTTAATACGGCCAAACCATCAATGTCAGGCAACATGCCATCAAGAATAATCACTTCATATAGCCCCTGCGTGGCCAAATGCAAGCCATCTATTCCGTTGCGCGCCAAATCGACCACAAAACCTTCTTCGGTCAGACCTTTTTTTAGGTAATCGGCCAGTCGCAGGTCATCTTCGATCAAAAGCAGTTTCATCGACTTTTCGTGGTTGTTATGCAGGTGCCCAGTATAACCACACCGAATTTGGTGAAGATTACATATTTGTAATGTACCGGGAAGGTGGCTGACAGTTGTCCCTAACTAAACTGTGGTCATGAGTTTGGAAGAACAACTCACCAATTTGAACCGATCGGGAGATCATCATGAAAAATATTAAAATTGCCGCTGTTCTGATTACCACCTTCGCCATTGCTGCACCTGCAGTGGCACTTGCCGATGCTGCCTTCCACCCCGGCAAAGGCGATGCGGTCTATGAACCTCATCAGGGATACAAAGATCCAACGAAATCTGCGTCACACGGCAACAAGGGATTCCGCGGCTACAGCGCGAACATTATCGGTTCTGAAGTCAGCGGTGATGGGACCACACACGAAGATTGGGGCAACTCTAGGTCTGGAAAAACCCGCCAAGAGGTGTTGCGTGAATTACAAAGCCAAACCCCAGAAGAGCGTCGTCTGGCCAATTCGAACTAATTCCAAGGTTTGACATCCATGAAAGTGATGGTATCCTTTTGATTAATTACTGAACAGCATAACCATGACCAAAGTGATCAAATCACTGTTGATGTTTGCAATCGCCGCCTCTGTAGTTTTTCAGGGAACGGCGTTTGCGGTCATGGTCGGATGTCATACCGGTTCCTTGGAGCAAACCTCGGATCAATCTGGGGCTTCAACGTTTTCGTCAGAGCATTGCATTGAGCACATGTCAGATCAAGCTGCTCACCATGCACTTTCGGACGATCAAGAGTCCAATGAAAGGCCTTGTTGCAGCTGTGATGCCATTTACAAGGCCAAGCTCGACCTTCCAGTTGTTCAAGTTGGTTTGATCCAATCCAACCTTCTCATCTCCGTTCCTTTCTCTTCAATCCTGCCCAGTACCGACCTGGCGCTGCCTTACCGACCGCCCATCCTGGCCTAAGCCAATCCTGAATTTCGTTTAATGATTTCAATTCATTTGGTGGAGGTACGTGTATGCGTACGGTTATGCAGTTGTTGTTAGCGGGTTCAATTCTCGCAGCAAGCACAGGATTTGCAAACGCCCAGTCGGAAGGTTTGCAGATTGAATATCAATCAGCTTTTGAGAACTACTCAGCATGGAAGCCCAAAGAAGGCGACCGTGATTGGGTGGGGGCCAATCAGAATGTAGAGAAAATTGGTGGCTGGCAATATTACGCCCGTGAGCCTTACCTGAAAAATGGTGAAGACCAGCAACCCATGCAGGATGGCGGCATGGGGCATGACATGGGCAAAATGAAAAAGCCCATGAGCCCCGGCGAAGCTCACCAAGGGGGGCACCGATGAGAACTTTGAAATACACAGCAATTGCTTTAGCGATTGCAGGCTTGACCGGCTGCGCCACAGTGAACATGGATCAGTCCATGGCCAACCTGAATGAAACCACTGCGTCGATGACCGAAAAGAAAGTGGTTCTTGCTCTGAACGATGAGCAGCGCAATCAGTTGCGCGCGCAAGCAGATGAGTTGTTGAAAACCCCGCTCGGATTAAATTCCACAGTGGAGCTAATGTTGGTGAACAGCCCTGAATTTCAGGCGCTGTTGGCTCGGGGTTACAGCGAGTCTGCATTGGCCGCCCAATCGGGTCGAATCCCCAATCCAATTTTCAATTTTGAACGAATTACCGTTGGAGATGAACTTGAAATTGGGCGATTGTTCAGTTTTGGCCTGTTGGATTTAATCACTCTTCCTTGGCGTCAACAGGCTGCAACTTTTCGAATTGAGCGAGCTCAACTGCAGTTGGCTGGTGATGTGATTGGGCAAGTGGCTCAAGCGCGCTCAGCTTGGGTTGATGCGGTGGTCGCCCTGCAAAAACAGCAATATGCGGAGCAAGTATTCGAGAATGCTCAAGCCAGTGCCGAATTGGCCAAACGCATGGAAGAAGTGGGTAACTTCACGATTATTCAACGTATTCGTCAGCAAATGTTTTATTCCGATGCCGCGCTTGGCTTGGCCATGGCACGTCAAGAGGCTACATCTACCCGGGAAAAGCTGGTTCGCGTACTCGGGTTGGATGCACAGCAATTTGAGGAGCTAAAACTTCCAGATCGCTTGCCAGACCTACCCGCCATGGTGAAAAAGCCTGAAGAAGTTTCAAAACAGGCCACCTCGCGGCTGGATGTTCAAATGGCCAAACAAGCTTACGACGCGGCGCTGAAAGTGTCTGGTGCTGAAACCGTGAGCTCCTTTGTGGACATTGAGGCTGGGATTCGCCGCGATTCTGTATTTGACAGAGACTCTGGCTCCAAAACCAACCCAAAGGGATATGAACTGGACATTCGATTGCCGCTGTTCGATTGGGGTGGCTTGCGGCGTGACGCGTTTTCTGCTGAGTTACTGGCCAAGGCCAACACGCTTGAGGCTGTCATGAGGAATGTTGATTCAAACCTGCGGGAAAGTTACACCAATTACCGCACAGCTTATGACATTGCCAAGCACTATCAAACTGAGGTGGTTCCAATGCTCGATACCTTGGCCGAGCAAAACACACTGCGTTACAACGGCATGTTGATTGGTACTTTCGAGCTACTTGCCGACAGTCGCAATCAGGTGCGTTCCATCGAGTCATCCATTGACGCATCAGCGAACTTTCTGCGAGCTCAACTGGCCTTGGATGCTGCATTGATGGGCAGTCCAAGCAATGTAAAGCTTTCCATGGGCACCCAAAGTCCAGCGGCTGAAGCCGCTGCTGGTCATTAAAAGATTTGGAGTAAGAGCAATGAATTCCAGAAGAGATTTTTTCAAGTTTGCCGGCATGGCCGGTGGCGCAGTGGCGGCAGCCAGTGTCAGCAAAGTGGCCATGGCCGCGCTGCCCGAGCCCGTCATTCAAACCTCGCCGGACACCATGGACCCTTTGACCCCAAACACAGGGCGGCCTTACAACCCGGTTGTTACCCTGAATGGCTGGACCTTGCCTTGGCGCATGAACAATGGCGTGAAGGAGTTCCACCTTGTGGCGGAACCCGTGGTGCGTGAGATGGCACCAGGTATGGTCGCTCACCTTTGGGGCTACAACGGACAAAGCCCAGGCCCCACCATTGAAGTGGTGGAAGGTGATCGCGTGCGTATTTTTGTGACGAACAAACTACCCGAGCACACCAGCGTGCACTGGCATGGCCAGCGCCTGCCCAATGGCATGGACGGTGTTGCAGGCCTGAACCAGCCGGCCATTCCTTCCGGCAAAACCTTTGTGTATGAGTTCGAGGCCAAGCGTCCCGGTACCTTCATGTACCACCCGCATGCCGATGAGATGGTGCAAATGGCCATGGGCATGATGGGTTTTTGGGTGACTCACCCCAAAAACAAACATCCCTTGATTGATAACGTGGACCGAGATTTCTGTTTTCTGCTGAATGCCTACGACATTGATCCTGGTGCGTACACACCAAAGATCATGACGATGCTCGATTTTAATTTGTGGACGTGGAACAGCCGCTTGTTTCCCGGAATTTCGCCCTTGTGTGTTCGAAAAAACGACAAGGTTCGGATACGAATTGGTAACTTGACCATGACCAATCACCCCATTCATCTGCACGGCCATGAATTCGAGGTGAGCGGCACCGACGGCGGCCCAACACCCAAAGGAAGTCGTTGGCCCGAAGTGACTACCGACATCGCCGTTGGGCAAATGCGGCAGATTGATTTTCTGGCCAATGAGGAAGGCGACTGGGCCTTTCATTGCCACAAAAGCCACCACACGATGAACGCGATGGGACACGACCTTCCCACCATGATCGGCGTGGATCACCGGGGAATAACGAAAAAAGCCCGAGGGCTCGTTCCCGAATACATGGTGATGGGTGAACGGGGTATGGCCGATATGACTGAGATGACGATGCCGATTCCAGATAACACCATCCCCATGATGACAGGCGATGGCCCGTTTGGCTCAGTGGAAATGGGCGGCATGTTCAGTATGTTGAAAGTGCGCAAAGACCAAAAGCCTGGGGATTATTCAGACCCCGGTTGGTACAAACATCCTAGCAAAACCGTGGCTTTTGAATACGAAGGCCCAGACATGCCCAAGCCCGTAACATCCGACAAGGCGGGAAAGCCCGCCATGAAATCCAGTAATCGACCTCAGGAAACAATCGAGTTGAAGGTCAGAAAACCTCAAGGCCATTCCGGCCACTAAGGAGTCAACCATGAAAAAATCATTCGCAAATCATTCCCTATCGCTGCTGCTTGGCGCTGGGCTTTTATTGCCCGTGGCCGTATTGGCGCACGGTACTCAAGAGCACAAAAAGTCAGCTTCCAATGCACAACCAGTTTTTGAGCAAACCGACTGGGGCATTGCCGGCACTCCGACCAAGATAGACCGCACTGTCAAAGTCGTAATGTCCGACAGCATGCGCTTTGAGCCATCCTCGTTGCAGTTCAAGGAAGGTGAAACTGTGAAGTTTGTTGTCAAGAATGAGGGAAAACTGATGCATGAGTTTGTTCTGGGGACAAAAGACAAGAACCTGGAGCATGCAGACTTAATGAAGAAGTTTCCAAACATGGAGCATGAAGAGCCCTATATGGCACATGTGGCTCCGGGCAAAACCACTGAGATGGTGTGGACTTTCAACCGAAGTGGCGAGTTTGAGTTTGCCTGCTTGATTGCAGGCCACTTTGATGCAGGTATGCGCGGACCACTGCGCGTAGCCAAATCCTCTGGAGCTGAAAAGTGAAGCGAATTGCTTTTGTTGGTATTGCAACTGCAATTTTGGCATTGGGTGTTTTTGCTGCCATCAAACCTGAGACTTTCTCAACTGTTGAGAAAGTCTCAGTGGCTGCAACAGAATCTGATGCCAATCAAGTTTTACCCATTCATGTACACAAAACAGCGACCTGCGGTTGCTGCGGCGAATGGATTAAACACTTGGAAAAATCGGGGTTTTCCGTGAAGTATTCGAATCACGAAGACCTAGACAGCATTAAGGCGCAGTTCGGTATCGAAAACAATTACCAATCCTGTCACACAGGAGTATCGGCGAATGGCTTTGTGTTTGAAGGCCATGTTCCAGCCAAGTACATAAGGGAATTTCTGAACGAAACACCCGAGGATTCACTTGGCCTGTCCGTTCCAGCGATGCCAGTTGGCTCTCCTGGCATGGAATATGGCAACAAATTCATGCCGTATCAGGTATTACTCCTGAAGAAGGATGGGAGCGCTTCTGTTTATGCGGAAGTGAAAACCTATCAAGATCAATTTTGAAAAAACACCCGACTTAACAAAAACTGAAAGGAAAAAAATCATGAAAACCCATTTAATCAAACTTGCTTCAATCGTTGCGCTGTCAATTTCGACTTCGGTCTTTGCCGGAGGAGATCACGGTTCCCATTCAAGTAAACCCACGGATCCAAAGTCCATGGAAGGCATGCAGATGAAGCAGTCCGAAACCATGGAAATGACGCAGGGCGAGGTGAAAAAAATTGATCCGAAGACTGGTAAGGTCACCTTAAAGCATGGCGAAATCAAGAACCTTCAAATGCCGCCTATGACTATGGTTTTCTCGGCCAAAGAGGCGGCGCAACTGGAAGGCCTGAATAAGGGCGACAATGTTCTATTTGCTGTGGATCAAAACATGAACATCACCCACATCGAGAAGAAACAGTAATCAGGAGAAGCACCATTGCAAAGTAAACCTGGATTTCCCAATGGATCGGTCATTGTGGGTAAATTGGGATTGATGTTGAGTTTGCTGGGTTCCGCAATGGTGCTTTGCGCCTGTCAAACAGTCGGAAATTTTGTTCATCCGGAAAGTCACAAACCAACGGTTACAGTAAAGAAGGAACCTTGGTTTAGCGCCGAGCGAGCCACCCGCACACAGAAAATGGAGGAGGGCTTTATTTTGGTTCTCTCCGGTGGAGGGGTTCGTGGCTTTGCCCACATCGGAGTTCTTAAAGCCCTGGAGGAATTGGGGCTTGAGCCCCGAATGGTGATTGGCACCAGTGCGGGTGCTGTCGTGGCTGCGTACTGGGGCTTGGGCTATACAGCCGATCAAATGATGCAACGTGCAGAATCACTAAATAACAGTGATCTGTTTGTACCCGTGTTACCGAATCTGGGACAGCCAGTTTTAAAGGGCGAGGCTGGAGTTTTTTCGGGTCAGTTTCTTGAACGGCAATTGCGCAGGGATTTCGGCATTCAAACATTTGAAGATCTCCCGAAACCAATTGCCATAGTGGCCACAGACCTTGAAACAGGTCGTCCCGTGGTCTTTAATGCAGGCGATATCGCCCGGGCAGTGCGGGCATCTTCAACAATTCCAGGCATCTTCACGCCACCTTCCATTAATGGACGTCTTTACATCGATGGTCAGGCCAGTTCACCACTGCCGATAGTTCCGGCAAAACGCTTGAGTGATCTTCCAATTCTTGCCGTAGACGTGGTGTATCCCCCCGAGCTTGCTGAGGTCTCTACGCTTACCGATTTGATGTTTCAAACCTTTTTGATATCGAGTTTTAGAATCAAAGAACTGGAGATGTTACAGGCGACAATGATCATCGCCCCTCAGTTAACCAATGTTGGTCAACTGGGTTTGAATGATCGTCATTGGGTATTTAAAACAGGTTATTTGGAAGCCAAAGAAAAACTTCGGAAAGCTGAAAAACTGCTGAAGTGATTTGTTAATTATGCACGGGTTGGCGGCGAATTAACACCAACCCTTAACCCCTTCATTAGCTTGCATCGCCTTCTGTGAGATCAACGCTTTTGATCTCACTCAGTACCTCAGCCCGTGACTTCGACGATTCGAATTCGTGTACCAACACTGTCGAATCTCCGGCCAGAGGGTTGAACTGATCTGCTTTTACCGCTTGTTGATACTCTTTTAGCACCGTTGCTTGGGTGGCCAGTTTGCCTTGGCTGATCAGTGCCACATGGTCGGTGCCATCACCGTGATCTGTAGGGCCGCTGGCCAAGGCAAAAGCTGGAAGCGTTGCGGAAATGGCAAACACTGTGGATGCGATCAATTGACGTGTTTTCATGGTAATTCTCCTTGAGTGAATCAGTTTGGGTTTTGCCTTTGCTTTCAATCAAGCGTTGGCATGACTCACACTTTACGCAGGGGCGAATGACCAGATCCTCTCAATTGAATTACAAATTTGTAATGAAAATAGGCCGTGAGTTTGCTTGTTGATGTAATTGGCAATGTGCTACATTTAATGCAGTCTATACCTGTTCGGGTTTCATTCGACCCGCATAGTCGGCAATGGCTTTTGCTGCCGTCGGTTCTCCCGACGCTGCTGCCAGACTCATCCACTTGTAGGCCTGAACTTGGTCGCGCGCGACCTCACCGCCCCCCTTTACAAACAGCTGAGCCAGCCTGACTTGCGCCTGAGTATGCCCTTGCTCGGCAGAGAGGCGATACCACTTGAACGCTTGTGCATCGTTGGCAGGAGCCGCACGCCCATTCTTATACATACCGTCGACTTCGCTTCCGTAGAGGCGCCCCAGGTTGAACTGCGCATCAGCTTCACCCTGCTCGGCCGCCCTGTGGAACCACTTGATGGACGCCGCGTGGTCTTGCTTCACGCCCATGCCGCATTTGTAGGCGAGACCCATGATGTTCTGCGCCATGGCATCGCCAGCCTTGGCTTTCTTTTCCCAGTCATCGACGGTCTCCGGCGACAATGTCTCGATCGCTGTTCCCAGCTTTGAAAAGTCATAAGCCGCCAGCGCATTGTTTGACAAGCCAAATGCTGCAGTACTCGCCAGCAGGATTGTTAAGGAAGCACGTGCGCAACGTGCTGTCAGTCTGATGTCGCAAAACATAAAAGCTCCTCTGTCGCTGTTTTCGTGTCTCTGGTTTAGCCAGCACAGCACGATAGCTGTGTCACATCTTTCGAGAAAGTCTGCGCCACCAGTTTGAGACCCTCAACCATGGTGAGGTAGGGGAAAAGTTGGTTGGCGAGATCTTGGACGGTCATGCGGGCACGGATCGCAATTGCGGCAGTCTGGATGATCTCGCCTGCTTCCGGTGTCACAGCCTGAACCCCAAGAATGCGTCCAGATCCAACTTCAGCGACAAGCTTGATAAACCCGCGCGTGTCGAAGTTGGCGAGTGCGCGCGGCACGTTGTCGAGCGTGAGGGTACGACTGTCGGTTTGCAGGCCGATGCGCTGCGCCTCTGCTTCACTGTAGCCAACCGTGGCAACTTGCGGATCGGTGAACACGACTGCCGGCATAGCGTCGAGATCGAGCGTTGCGTCGCCGCCTGTCATGTTGATACCGGCTCGGGTGCCAGCGGCGGCTGCAACGTAGACGTACTGCGGTTGGTCGGTGCAATCGCCAGCTGCATAGATGTTCGGTGCACTCGTTCGCATTCCCTGGTCGATCACGATGCGATGTTGCGAGTCGCGCGCCACACCAGCTCGTTCAAGATCCAGGCTCGTGGTATTCGGTGAGCGGCCTGTAGCGACGAGCAATTGATCCGCGCGCAACTCTCCCTGCGGTGTCGTAAGGATGAATTGGCGGTCGGAATAGGCCACGGCACTTGCTTGCGTCTGCGTCAGCACCGTGATGCCTTCCGCGCGGAAGGCAGCGGTCACGGCCTCGCCAATGACAGGGTCTTCGCTCGCAAACAAGGTGCGCCGCGCCAGGATCGTGACTTCGCTGCCCAGCCGTGCAAACGCCTGTGCCAGTTCCAGTGCAACTACTGAGGCACCGATCACTGCGAGCCGTTTCGGAATGGTCTCGCTAACCAGAGCTTCTGTAGAAGTCCAATAAGGGGTTTCTGCAAGACCGGGCAGCGGCGGAATGGCTGCGCTCGCGCCAGTTGCAATGAGACAGCGATCGAACGCCACTTCGCGTGTGCCGCCTTCTGCCGCTTCCACGATAAGCGTTTGGCCATCCTTGAAGCGGGCGCTGCCTCGTACCAGATTGATTGACGGATTGCTTTCGAGGATGCTTTCATACTTGGCATGACGCAGCTCGTCCACGCGAGCCTGTTGCTGCGCAAGCAGATGGTCACGCAAGACGACTGGCGCCGCCGCCGACAGCCCCACGTCAAAGGGACTTTCACGGCGCAGATGAGCGATATGCGCTGCCCGAATCATGATCTTGGAAGGAACGCAGCCCACGTTGACGCAGGTGCCGCCGATGGCTCCCCGCTCGATCAGCGTGACCCGGGCACCGTTTTCAGCCGCTTTCAGCGCAGCTGCCACAGCGGCGCCACCGGTACCGATAATCGCCACATGGAGCTGACCGGCTGGCTTTTCCACCGGTCGGTCGCCGCTCAGCCACTGGGCGGCTCTGCCAAGAAGTCCCGGCCGTTCGGTACTGCTCCCTTTGCTTTCGACTTCGTCTGCAGGCATAGCACGATAACCAAGTGCCCCCACTGCCGTCACGAGTGCCGACATGTCAAGCCTATTGCCCGTGATCTGCGCCCTGTTCGTAGGATAGTCGACGGACGCTGCTGTCACGCCAGGAACTGCCAGCAGGGCGTCCTCAACGTGCTTTGTGCAACTTGGGCAGGTCATTCCCGCCACGCTCAGACCAACTTTGTTTAACTCTTGCATTTTGCTCTCTCTTTTATCCATTCTGCCCACGGCGACTGGTACGACGCCTCGGTAAGTGGAACAGTCTTTCGCATCAGCGAACAGGCTCGGTGGGTCATTTACAGGCTGTGCACGCAATGACGGCCAGTAGAATCGCCAGACCGGCATCTCTACCTAGGTTCTGGCGACGCTTCCGTCATTTGCTGCCTTATTTCTTCAGTTCAGACGGGTAGCCTACGTCCGTCGTCGCCTTGCTCAGCGCCTGGACGCTGGTTTTCGCATCGTCGAACGTCACAACAGCCAGCTTGGTTGCGTAGTCGACCTCGATCTTGCTAACGCCCTCTACCTTGCTCAGTGCCTTCTTCACGGTGATCGGGCAAGTTGCGCAGGTCATGCCGGGAACGGTCAAGGTGACCGTCTGTGTGGCGGCCCAAGCAGGGGCAGCGAAGGTGGCGGCAAGGGCAAGGGAGGCAAACAGTTTCTTCATGATGAACTCCTGGTTAATAGAAAAATGGAACGACATAGGGAAATCCAAGCGCGACCAGGACCAGCACGGCCACGATCCAGAAAATCAGCTTGTAGGTGGCGCGCACCTGCGGAATCGCGCAGACCTCACCTGGCTTGCATGCCTGCACGGGCCGGTAAATCCGCTTCCAGGCGAAGAACAGCGCCACTAGCGCCGCGCCGATGAACAACGGTCGATAGGGTTCCAGCACCGTCAGGTTGCCGATCCA